>JALHLM010000087.1 GCA_022844585.1 Pirellulales bacterium
CCCTGGATGAGCCGCTGGATCCGGTCGTCGAGGGTCAATCATGAAATACCTCGACGAGTTCCGCGATCCGGACTTGGCCCTGCGTTTGATCGACAGTATCCGCAACACGGCTTCGCGACGCTGGCCGATAATGGAAGTCTGCGGCGGGCAAACCCATAGCCTCCTCCGCCACGGTATCGACGCGGCGCTGCACGACGCCGTGGAGCTCATCCATGGGCCCGGTTGCCCGGTCTGCGTGACGAACATGGCCGTGATCGACCAGGCGATTCGCCTCGCGTCGCGCCCCGACGTCGTCCTCTGTTGCTTCGGCGATATGATGCGCGTTCCCGGGAGCACGACCAGCCTCGCGGCGGCGCGTGCTGCGGGCGCCAAGGTGCGTGCCGTGTATTCACCTCTCGATGCCGTCCTCCTGGCGGAGAAACATCCGGATCGAAACGTCGTGATGTTCGCGGTCGGCTTCGAAACCACGGCCCCCGCGACCGCCTTAGCCGTTCTGCACGCCGCCCGCCGCAACTTGACGAACTTCTCGCTCCTGGTCGCCCACGTTCGTGTCCAACCGGCGATGGAAGCCATCCTCGACGCGCCGGACAATCGTGTCGCCGCATTTCTCGCCGCGGGACATGTGTGTACCGTCGTGGGCTACGCGAGCTACGACGCCCTCTGCCGGCGCTACCACGTCCCCGTTGTCGTCACCGGATTCGAGCCAGTGGACTTGCTCCTGGGACTGCAAGCCTGCGTTCAACAGCTGGAGTCGGGGCAGGCCTACGTCGACAATTGTTACGGCCGCAGCGCACAGCGCGACGGCAACTCCCAGGCCTTGAACGTAATCGACGAGGTCTACGAGGCCTGCGATTCCGAATGGCGCGGTGTCGGTCTGGTTCGCAACGGAGGCTTGCGGCTCAAGCCTCAATGGCGCCGTTTCGACGCTGCGCTGCTGGAGCCGGTCGCCGAACTGACCGTGCTTGATGCGGGCCCATGCCGGGCGGGCGACGTGCTTTGCGGACGCCTCAAGCCGCCCGATTGCGAAGCCTTCGGTTCCCGCTGCACGCCCGACGCGCCGCTGGGCACCCCCATGGTTTCGTCGGAAGGCGCCTGCGCCGCCTACTATCGACATCAACCGGAGCTCCCTCGGCATGTCTAAGCATGTGGCTTCGCCGCTGTCGCAATTCGCCCAGGGCTGTACGCCGCCCAGGACGGCCGATACAGAACGGATCGGTTTGGCTCACGGCGAAGGCGGGCGACTTTCCAGAAAGCTGATCCAAGAACGCATTCTGCCAAAGCTACGTCCGCACGGTGTCGTGAACTTCGACGACGCGGCCGTGTTGTCGCTGCCATCGAACCAACTTGCCTTCTGTACCGACAGCTTCGTCGTGTTGCCCTTGTTTTTTCCTGGCGGAGACATTGGGCGCCTGGCCATCTGCGGCGCGGTGAATGACCTCGTCGTGCGCGGCGCCACGCCGCTTTACATCTCGCTTGCCCTGATTATTGAGGAAGGCTTTTCGCTGGCCACGCTCGACGCGATCTTGGATAGCGTCGCCGCCGCGGCGCAGGAGTGCCGCGTGACCGTTGTTGCCGGCGACACCAAAGTCGTTCCCCGCGGGGCGGCCGACGGTTTGTTCATTTGTACGTCGGGCGTCGGCTCCGTGACAGAACCTGCGCCCCAGGGCCCAGATCAGCTGCAACCCGGCGATGTCCTGCTGGTCAGCAATTTCATCGGCCGGCATGGGATCGCCATTCTCGCGGCCCGCGAAGAGCTGGAGTTCGATCCGCCGCCACGATCCGATTGTGCGCCGCTGCTGAGTTCTGCCCAGGCGCTGCGAGACGCCGGCATCGAAATCCGCGCGATGCGCGACGCGACGCGCGGCGGCGTTGCGGCCGTCTTGCACGAGTGGGCCGCCGAAAGCAACCGCACGCTGTATGTCGACGAACAATCGTTGCCAGTCACCGCCGACGTACGCGCCGCCTGCGAACTCCTGGGGCTCGATCCTCTGCACCTGGCCAATGAAGGCGCCATGCTCGTGGCGGTACCGGACTCGTCCGCCGAGGCCGCGCGAAACGCCCTCCGCGCCGTGGCCTCATCATCCGGCGCTGAAATCATCGGCCGAGTCCTGGATCGCACGAACCATCCGGTGCTCGTGCGACGCGCTCTTGGTCGCGAACAGCCGCTCGACGATCCACAAGGCGCTCCATTGCCTCGCATTTGTTAGTCGCTACTTTCAGAACAGCACCGAAGTTCGGCACTAGCGTGACAAGACCGCGGTGAAGTACGCCATGCGGGCGAGGCCTTATTCGATTTCGGCGATGCGACGACCCGCGTGACAGCCAGGCGACGAAGAGCAGGAAGCAGTAATCGGCCAGCACGTCAAGCGGCTCATGCAGTCCCCTTATCGGGACGAACATGACCGATATCGTGCGCATTACCTGGCCACTCGCGAATCAAAGCCCCAACGGGGCGACCGTTAGTAGCCAGGGGTGAGCGAAGCGAACCCCTGGAAAACGTGCCACCGAAAACCCAGTGGCCCCAACTGGGCGACCTCCGCTCAATCAAATCCCCAACGGGGCGCCAACCAATAGTCAGCGGCGCAAACCCAGGAACGTCGCTCGTCTCCATCATACGCCGCGTAATCAAAGCCCCAACGGGGCGGCAGCTAATAGCCAGGGGTGCAAACCCCTGGAACATCGCGAACCAACAACACCAGCCCCATCGGGGCGACACTTCCCAGTTCGCCGGAGATCTTCAACACCGACCAAGGCTGCCAGTTCACGAGCGACGCGTTCACGAGTCGATTGCTCGCGAACAACATTCAGATCAGCATGGACGGCCGCAGCCGAGCGCTCGACAACGTGTTCGTCGAGCGGCATTGGCGGACGGTGAAGTACGAGGAGGTGTACCTGCGCGAGTACATCGATGCGAGCGATGCGCAGACCAGCTTGAAGCGTTACTTGCGGTTCTACAATCAGGCGCGACGCCATCAATCGCTGGATCGCAGAACGCCGGCGGAGGTGCACTTCGGCGACGTTGCGCAAACATCGCAACCGCGCCGGCTGAGCACGGGCATGTCACACCAGTGAGGTGAACGAATGCAGGAGCCTTGCGGACCTTAGGCAATTGTTGGGGCTCCCCCTCGGGGAAACCCCAAGGCAGAACTCTCTTACCCATAGCAAATACCAACCCGATTTTGGTCCAGCGCTTGGGGTCCACTTCAGTAGGATTCTCGCCTTCCTTTGGCGAAAGTCAGACTATTGGGAACAGAAGGACGGCTCGCTTTCCCAATCCGTTAAGCAACTACAGGCAAGCTCGCGAGTGCTCATTTTGCGAATTCGTTCTGCATTCGATCTTCTCACAACAATTGTTCGAACTCGCCCAGAGTTTAGTCGTGACGTCGACAGCGCATTGAAGTCGCACGAGCTTGACGACTCAATTAGTGCCTCGCTCCACAAATCGCTCGGGTCCAAGAAGAGTTCAAGGGCAAACGTAAGGAAGAGCGCGGTCAAACGGCGCCGTCGCCCAAGATCCGCTAAGTCCTGATCGATTTGCGACGGACGTGCGTGGAATCGGCACAGTCCGCTATCCTCGCCTCGTCCCGCGCGAAAGGAATGCGCCAAACACCTCTCCGCGTCGCACCGCGCGCGGCGGGCGAGACGGAGCAGTAGTGCGATGCGCCGCGCCGCGCCACACATTAAGCCCAGGGAAGGCCCTCAGCGACTCTCGCCGATAGAAAAATCTCAGCAGGCCTTCCCTGGGTCCGCCGAAACAAGCGACGCATTTCAAATCATATCAACTCACCAACCAAACCACCCCAAAAACAACCTCCTCTAATCCTTTACTCCTCTACTCCTCCTCAACTCCTCCTCCCTCCCCTTTTCGTGCCGTTCGTGGTTAAGCCCCACCCCTCCGCGCGCCGCTCCTCCGCGTTGCAAAAAAGCCTCTCCTCTCTCTTCCGTGTCCTTCCGTCTCTTCCGTGGACTCCTTCCCTCTTTCGCGCCCATTCGCGCATTTCGCGGTCAAATTCTCCTCCCCCAATCTCCGTGTCCTCCGTGCCCTCCGTGGTTCAAACCAAACGAAACCACAATCCTCCAGCTCGGCGCGGTCAAAGCCAAACCGTTGCCTTCCGCCACCCCCCACCGCAAAATCAAATCAAGCCCCGCAACACCCCAAGTCCTCCTCCCCACTGAAAACTGAAAACTACCCCTCCCCCTTCTTCCTCCGTTCCAACCATTCCCGCGCCCGCGCCACGCTCTCCAACATGCTGTCATCAAAACGCGCACCCCGGCCGTTCGGCTTCTTCTCTCTCCCCCAAGCGCTTAAATAAGTCAACCGATGACAAACCCGGCAAGCCCAACGACCTTGGCGTAAATACAACAGCCGAGCCCGTCGCCCACACTTCCTCGCGCCAACGTCCAACGTCCCCCCTTCAGCCTCCAGCCTTCGGTCTCCGCCCTGACACTCCCACCACCACCGCACGCCGCCGAAGTGCGGATACGCAGCCACGGCCCGCAAAATGGCGGAATCCTCTGGACACGTCGCCCCGCTAACGTTACCTGTGTAAGGCGTAGTGTAACCTGATCCCAGACTTGCGAGGCGGTTAGGTTGGTTCACTTTCACCACGGACGATTCTTCGAGCCAGGAGGCTTCGATGCGAATTCGAACGACGGGCTTGCTCGCGACTTGGCTGGTTGCGGCCGCGGCCTTGGGATGCAGTTCAGAGCATGCCGTGGATACGCGCGCCGTGACTTCGGAAGCGGAGTCATCACCGGATCCCCACGCCGGTCTGGAAGGCTTTCACTCCGGCGGGACGAGCGGCGATGCGGAAGCTGCTGCCGAAGGTCCGGTCGTAACGCTGGGACGCGTGCGTCTGACGTCCCCCGAAGGCTGGACTCGCAAATCGCCGCGATCCGAATTTATTCAGGCGGAATTCGCCTTGCCGCGCAGCGAAGGAGACGCGGCCGACGGTCGTCTCACCGTCACGACGGCTGGCGGCAGCGTGGAGGACAACGTCAGCCGTTGGCGAGGACAATTCTCCCAACAGCTCGACAAGGAATCTCAAGAGCAGCTCAAGGTCCAGGACGTCGAAGTCACGCTGGTGGACTTCACGGGCACGTACAATGACCAGCGAGGAAACTTTTCGCAATTAGCCGAGAGCCCGAACTATCGCATGCTGGGCGCCATTTTTTCCGTGGACGGCGGCCTGCACTTCATCAAATTGTACGGCCCGGAAAAGACGATCGCCGCCCGTGCTGACGAGTTTCGCGGATTCGTGCAATCGCTGCAGCTTGAGGGGCCGGCGGAATAGCACGACGTTGCGCGGGTTGCCGCAATCGCTTGAAGACGCTGCCGGGCGTTGTTATGCCGCCCTGCGCCGCGTGGATTTTCGTCGCGCTGCTTTTGCCGGCTGGATAGCCGTCGGGATCTGCGAGGCCGCTTTGCGACGATAGGCGATCGCCAGTCCGACGCCGCCGATCAATCCGACGAGTCCACCCAACGCGAGCCAGCGCGCCGTCGCGACTAGGGAAACGGGCAGGCTGCCGAGTTCCAATTGAATGACATCGCCCTGCGCCAACAACTTGTCGCCCATGGCAAAGCGAAGTTCACCGGGTTGTTGGCTTTGCGACGAATCGAGATTGCAGACGACTTCCTCGGGCTGGGCGTTTTCCACGCACAACTCGAGCGCGTCGCACGGCAGATCAACCGTGCGCCGCCAGCGAAACACTTGCTCGTCGTTTGGTAGAATGTACTGGAACTTCAGCTCCCTGCGTCCGGGAGTCCAAGGAATCCCCGTCACGAGTTTGCCGCCGATCAGCGCGAAGCGCCGACCGAAAAACTCCGATTGAAATGTCGTACGCTCGAAGTTGCTAGGGATTGACAGCTCCAAGGTCACCGGTTCCGCGCCGCCCGGGGGCGGCTGCCCGACAAATGTAACCTTGGTCGGATTCTCGATGAGTATTTCCTCGGTCACATGAATGGCCGCGCGCTCCGACCGCAGTCGAATGTGGTGACGGCGAATGACCAAGGGACTAGGGTAGCTGACGGCGTCATAGACGCCGATCTCGACGTTCGCTTCCGCCTGACGTTCCGGCAGCCGGAGCCGTGGACCGGGATAGTGGACTTCGCCGTGATTCGCGCCGGCCACATAGGTGCATTCGTCGCCAACCGGTAACCCCTCGAAGCGGAATCGCCCGCGTTCGTCGGCGACCGTTTCCGCGACGAGTAGGAAGTCGCCATCCACAACGGTGCGGAGCGCGACTTCTACGCCGGCCGCGGGCGCACGCTCGCGGCTGAGGTTGACCACGGCGCCCGAAATCACGCCGGGCGGATCGTCGGCCTGGTTCATAGCGGCCAGGCAGGCCAGCAATAGCAATCCGACAGACATCAGGCGGCGCTCCGTAAGTCGCTGGAAACGCGCATCGCACTGGCGTGTGTCGTGGCCAGTGCTGCGGCGCGGCGACGCAGTTCCCGGTCGACGACGTGTAACCGCAGGATGTAGCCTGTGATCGCACAGGCGACAATCGTGTAAGCAGCGAACAAGGCGCTCATCGTGTCGTCTCCCACATGACTGTTGTATTGGCGGTCCATCGATCGTTTTGGTCGGCTAGTACGAATGTGCCGGGTCCGCGAGACCGAGTTGATGCTGTCGTCCTAATTGGCCGCGCCGACGCGTCACGAGTCCGGCGGACACTAGTGAGAAACCGATCACACTGAGCGCGAGCACGGCTCGCATCGTCGGTTCCATCGTGGGCGCCTCCGGATGCATGCCACGAAACCAGCGTGTTGCCATCACGACGAGGGGCACGTCGAGCGCGCCGAGGATGGCTACAACTGCCGCGACGCGTGCCCGGCGATGAGGGTCGTCCAGATTCGCCCGCACGAGCAGGTATCCGCATTGGATCGTCCACAGGATGAACATGCTGGTGAGGCGAGGCTCCCAGGTCCACCACACGCCCCACGCCTCGCGGGCCCACAGCGAACCAGTCACCAGCGTTAGGCCGCAACACAGCCATCCCCATTCTGCAGCCGCCTGCGCCCATTGGTCGCAGACGATGTTTCGTCGGAGTAAGTACAGCAGTCCCGCGCCCGCCGTGATTAGGGAGCCGAGCAAACCGCACCAGGCGACCGCGATGTGGACGTACATGATGCGCTGCACCTCCCCCATCGTTTGCTCTTCGGGCGCCAGCCAAAAAATGGCGACGAACATGGCGGCGACCAATAACGCACACATGACGTCGGAGATCGAACGACGGTGAAACGAGGCGGTACAAGTATCCATTGACTCAGTCCTCCACGACGAATTCGAAGAGCGCAGCGCCTGCGGTGAGATAGATGATTGCGAACGCCGCGAGCAAGTTGATCCAGCGCCACCAGGCGGCGTCACATTGTCCCGCACTCATCAGACGCGTGGCCTCGGCGGCCGCCAACAACACCGGCACGCTCAAGGGCAGCACGACGACGACCAACATTCCTCCGCCGTGCTTCATGCCCGAGGTGAGTGCGCCGACAAGGGTGCCGACGGCCGCGATGCCAAAGTTGCCCAACGCCGCGACGAGCAGCGTCGCCCACCACGGAGCGTGCCAGGCGACGTGGCAGAGGACGATGAAGAGCGGCGTGAGCAAGGCTTGCAGCAGCCCCAGCGCTAGGACATGCGAAGTGAACTTAGCCAAAAAGACAGTCGTTGAATGGACCGGATATGATCGCAGTCCGTCCCAGCAGCCGTCTTGGCGTTCTAATGCGAAGGCACGATCCAGGCCGGTCATGGCGGCGAAAAACGTGGCGATCCACAACATGGTCCCCAAGAGCGACTGCCGCACCGCGTCCGTCCCCTCGGCCTGGAGGCTAAACACCATCGCGACAACGCCTCCCAACAGCGCCATGGTCGGCCAGGACTGACGCGCCCGGTACTCGGTCAGTAAGTCCTTTTGTAACAGCCACCAGTAACTGGCCACAGCGACTGCTCCTGTTCACGCGGCGCGCGACGGCCACGCGCCGCGCGCTGGGAGTACTTCGAGCCGACCTCGATCGAGTCGAGTGATGCGATCGCCGAGCGCTTCGGCAGAGTTATGGTCATGCGTGGAAAAGTAAGTGGCATGACCGCGTCGCCGGTAGTCCCGCAACAAATCCTCGAGCCAGCTGGCGCTTCGCGCATCGAGTCCCGCGAATGGCTCGTCCAGCAGGATGATCGCGGGTTCATGCATCAGCGCGCGGGCCAAGGAGAGCCGTTGGCGCATCCCTTTGGAAAGTGTGGCTGCCGGATGGTCGGCAAACGAGGTCAGAAACGTGCGTTCAAGCCAGGCATCGGCGCACTGCGCCGGTTGATCGAGGCGGTGCATTCGGGCGGCGAACACCAGGTTCTCGCGCGCCGTGAGATAGGGGTAGAGCGCGGTCTCGTGCGTGGCCAAGCCGACCAGGGCTCGCAGGGGGCCGCTTCGATTCGCCGGATAGCCGTGCCAGAGCACGACGCCGGAATGAGGGCGCGTGAAACAAGCCAGGCAACGCAACAAGGTGGTCTTGCCAGCGCCGTTGTCGCCTGTGAGGGCCACGATCTCCCCCGGCGCGATCGCCAGCGTGACGGCTTGAAGCACTTGCCGTCCCGTAAACCGCACGGTCAATTCCACCGCCTGAATGGCCACGGAAGGATTAGCCATGCGTCGTCTCCGTCTGTCGACGCCGGGCAAGGAATCGAAAGTGCGGACCGCGTAAAGGACTGCTGGAGGCAGATTGCGCGACCCTGCGTCGTTGTGGCCACAAGGCTACGAAGGCGGCAGCCACGGCCAAGATGCCGCCGCCCCAGAGCCAGCGCATCAACGGGTTGACGACGAACGTGAGACTCGCCTGCTCGGTGTCGTCATTGCCGTGCAGGATGGCATAGAAGTCGCCGCTCCAGGTGGAGTGGATTGCCACTTCCGTCGTCCACTCGCGTTGCAGCCGATGCCAGTGTTGTGCGGGGCGCAGCGTGAACGGGCTGGCGTTCGCCGGCGTTACGAGTAACTCCGCGTCGACGACCAGCTTGTCCGCGCGACGATGTTGCTGCAAACCGATCAGGCGAATCGTCGTTTCCTCCCATTGATAGGGTTGGCCGATGTGGAGCGTCGCCGAATGTTGGCGACTCCGCAGTGAAGAGCCGGCGATGCCGATGGCCAGACAGACAATTCCCAGATGCGCGACAAAGGCCGCATGTTGCCGTCGGCCGACGCGGAGCGTCTGCCAGGCCGCCTGCCAAAACGGTGATGGTGTTCGTCGACGGACGTCGAGCAACAGTCCGCCGAAGAATGCCGCCGCGGCCAATCCCGCGCAACTCGCGACGCCGATTTCCAAGGGATGTAGGCCCCCGCGGACTCCGGCTACCACGGCCACGACGACCGCCACGGCGAACGCATATCGCAGCATCCGCCATTGCCGAGCGGAGGGTGGTTTTCCCCAGCGCGTCAGCGGCGCCAAGGCGGTCGTCAACAGCAGGAGCAGGCCGGTGGGGATGAGGGCGTTATTGTAAAAGGCCTGGCCGATGACCACCTTGCGGCCGATCAGGAGATCAGACAGCGGAACCGCGAGCGCACCGATGAAAGCGACACCGGCCAGCAACCATAGCGCGAGCGAAGCGATTACGATCAGCGACTCGCGCGCCCAAATGCCGCCAAACGGTCGTCGCGGCGCGAGGTTCTGACGCTGCAGAAACATCAGCGTTCCGCCGCCCACCGCCAGAGCAAACATCAACACCAAAAACATCCAGCCGAGTGGCGAACGGCTAAAGGCATGCAAGCTGCTGAAAATGCCGCTGCGGGTGAGAAACGTGGCGAAGTTGCAAAGTCCGAACGTCGCGATCGCCAGTACGAAAGTCGTTTTTCGCATCACGCCACGATGTCGGCACGCCATCCCGGCATGAATCAATGAGGTGCCGGTCAGCCAGGGGATCAGCGAGCCGTTTTCGACGGGATCCCACCCCCAGTAGCCTCCCCAGCCAAGTTCCTCATAGGCCCAATCCGCGCCCAGCAGGATTCCGCCGCCAAGTACCGCCCAGGCACACAACGCCCACGGCCTGGCTTGCTCGAGCCACTCCTCCTGCAATCGTCCCTGGGCTAGTGCCGCCAACGCTAACGCGCACGGCACCGTCCAGAGGGCATAGGCCAGGAACACGATAGGCGGATGAATCAGCATGGCCGGATGCTGTAACAGCGGCGAGAGTCCCGCGCCTTCGCGCGGAGCCTCCGCGCTGGCCGCCATGGGATCCGCGCCGAAGACCAGGACTGCCAGTAGGAACGTCAAATACGCCGCGACATAGCCGCAGGTGGCGCCGCGCAGCTCACTCGCGCGCATGAAGGCGGCAAAGCGACAGACGAGCCAGCAAATGCCGACCAACCAGGCCCAGAGCAAGAGTGAACCTGCCTGGCCGACCCACAACGCGGACAGAGAATAGTGCCAGGGCAGCAATTGGCTTGAATACTGGGCAACGTACGCAAAGCGAAAGTCCTTCGCCACGAGCGCCCAGCCGAGCACGAACATGACGCCGGTCAGAGCGCAGAGCCCGCCCATTGCCGCGACATCGGCGCTGCGCGCTAGCGTTCCATGACGTAGGCGATCGGCCGCGAGCGCAGCAAACGCGGCGTAGCCGCTGGCCACGAAAGCGCACAATAGCAACAATTCACCCAACGTGGTCATCGGCGTGGACCGGCGCGTTCGGTGGAGTTCGCAACGATGTCGGTGGCCGCGCGCGACTCATATTTACTGGCGCATCGCGTGATGAGTTTGTCGGCCTGCAGACTTTGCGAGTTCTCGAGTCGCCCTTCCACGACGACCTCGCGGTCTTCCAACAGATTGTCCGGCACGAGGCCCACCGACGTGACGGCCAGTGTCCGTTCCTGGCCCACGAGTTGAAATGTCGCGCTGCGACGGTCCCCGGCCACCAGTAGCGTCCCCGTCGCGATCTTGCCGCTCACGCGCAGGCGGTCGCCGATCAACGTATCCGCCTGGTTCAAGCACTCGTCGGTGGTGAGGTAATACTGCCAATCGGCGTTCGCGCCTACGCTCGCCAAGTAAATGGTAACGCTGACGATCACGCCACAGGCGAGCGCCAGTTTTGGGCCGGTTCCGCCAACTCTGCTGGCGCCTGGCATGACCGACATGCGTTGCGGCAGTTCATGGAGACTGGTCATGCGGATATCTCGTGATTTCCGAGCGCGCACCGCCATACAGTACGATTGCGCTCTCGCGAGACGCTCTATAGGAGAACGCTGAATACGCGTCAACAGCAGTTCACTCTCGTCATCGCCGAGGCATTGTTTACGACAACGTCCGCCCTAGTGAGCGGAACGCGTGACTTGAAATTGAAAATCGCAATTTTTCCGGTGCTGGTTGACCAAGGAAAGATGGCGGACTAGACTCGCAACACGCCCTGCTCCACGTCGATCTTTTCCTGTCTAGCGCGCCCATTCGCACACGGCGCGCGATTTGGCGCAGGTTGGGGATTGAGTTTTGGCACTCAAGGGAGTTTCTAGCCATGCGAAACTTTGCCAAACCGGCAGCCTTCATCTTGGTCGGAATTGCGACCTCGGGACTGATCTTGTTGCGCGGCGATGGCTTGCCGTCGGCCACGGCCCAGCCATTGCCCGCGGAATCGTCCGTCGAGGAGCCGCATCCGCCCGAAGGGCAGACCTACATCGGGTCCAAACGGTGCTCGGCCTGTCATTTCAAGGAATTTACGGCTTGGAAAAAATCCAAGCATGCTAAGGAAGCCTGGGAAAGCGTGCCGGCGAAGTACCGCACCAACGCCGAATGCCTGGCGTGCCATACGACCGGCTTCGGCCGGGAGACAGGCTTCAAGGATTTGGCTGCGACGCCGAATCTGGTGGGCGCCAGTTGCGAGTCGTGTCATGGCGCGGGCAGTGAACACGAAACGATTTGCAAGACGTTGACGGACAAGAAGCAGCTCACGCCCGAGGAAGAGAAGCAGGCGCGCGATTCGATCTACCGGATGCAACCCCACAACGTGTGCGCGACTTGCCACGCCAGCCGGGGGCACAAGGAGCATCCCAAGTACACGAAGTAACGGTCTGGGACTCGCATGATCGGGATCGATCCACTGGGCGCCGCGCCGTCGCGGAGATGCGTCAACCTCAAGTGCGTCGCGTATTTCCGCGGCGTTTGGCGGTCCGGTATCGAAATGCCTTTTCCCAACATCCGCTGCCGATTCATCGCGCGGCGGGCCATGCTCGTGCTGGCGGCGCTATTCGTTTTGGTCGCGTCAGTCCCCGCTGCGCTCGCTCAAGACGATGCAGAGTCGTCTAGTGACGAAGCTGCCGCGACTGCAGTCGTCGACGCACCGCCGGCGCTCGGCTCGCAGATTCCGCAGGATGACAACTTTTGCGCGCTTTGTCACGGCGAGTCGGATCTTTGGGACGAGAACGCGCGTCGCTTGTTTGTGTCGCCTGAGCACTCGGCGGTCGATGTACATTTCTTGAAGGGAGTCAATTGCCACGACTGCCACGGCGGCGATCACACGTCGCAGGCCGTCAACGAAGCGCATGCCACGGCAAGCGGCTTTCGCCCCTTGAGCGAGGTCCGCACCATCTGCGCGAAGTGCCATGCAGCGCCGGCGCTCGAGCTGGTCAAAGGAGTTCACGCCAAGGCGGGCGCCAAGGATGCGCAAGGGCAAGGAACCGCGCTCCAATGCAACCAGTGTCATGGCGGCGAGGCGCATCGCCTGCTTCCGACGGCCGATGCCCGGTCTCCGTTGTTCGTCGACAACCAGGTGAACACCTGTGGTCATTGCCATGAAAAGGATCAGCAGAGCTATCGAGACAGCATTCATGGCCATGCGCTCTACCAAGCGGGCTTGAAGACCACCGCGTCGTGCGCCGATTGCCACGGCGCGCACGG
The DNA here is from genome assembly GCA_022844585.1 of Pirellulales bacterium. Classification (GTDB taxonomy): domain Bacteria; phylum Planctomycetota; class Planctomycetia; order Pirellulales; family JALHLM01; genus JALHLM01. Next base: position 12,863 of record JALHLM010000087.1, read on the forward strand.
GATTTATTGGGCGGCCGACAAACGCTCCAAGCTCCACGTCGCCAACGTGGCCGAGACGTGTGAGGCGTGTCACCAAGGGATTGCCGATCGCATCGCCCGCAGCGTTCACGGTCCGCAAGCGATTTCCGCCCAGGCGACGGACGCTGCCGCGCGCTCGAACAAGCGGCGACAGCCGCCGACATGCACGTCGTGCCATGACGGGCATCAACGCCGGTTTGTCGCGGCCGATCGTTATCGTGTGGGCTTGCCGAACCTTTGTAGTAACTGTCATGCCGACGAGTCGGGCAGTTACGCGATGGCGATTCACAGCGAATTGACCGAAGTCGGCTATGTTCCGGCCGCCAATTGCGCCGAATGTCATGGGGCGCATGACATGAAATCGTTTACCTCGTCGGATGCGCAGGCGGCGCATACTTTGCGCGTGCAGGCGTGCCGACAGTGCCATCCGGCGGCGCCGGAGCGACTATTTGCGTTCAGCCCTCACGCCGACCATCGCAGCCGTCGAGCTGGCTCGAGTTTGCACGAGGTCTATGCCGGATTCATGAGCGTGCTGGTCGTGGTGTTCGGCGTACTCGGTGTCCACGCGTTGCTCTGGTTTGTCCGCAGTCTCGTAGATGTGCTGCAACATGGACGGCTGGCCCCGTTGACCCCGGGCGGCGTCGCTTATCGCCGCTTCAGCGGCACCCATCGCTGGGCGTACACCGTGCTGCTGACATCGTTCCTGGCCTTGGCGTTGACGGGTTTGCCCTTGAAATACAGCCAGCACACCTGGGCCCAATCGCTCGCATATGGAATGGGCGGATTCGAGGCCGTCGGCGTCTGGCATCGCTTTTGGGCCGTGTTGGCCTTTGCCTGCTGCCTGATCGCGATCGGGGCCCTGGTCCGCGCACTGTATCGCGGGCGACGTCGTGGCGCCACCTGGTCGGGCCTGCTGTTCGGTCCGGACTCGCTGGTGTTCCGCGGACGTGATTTCCGCGATGCGCTGCACATGCTGCGTTGGTTTACGGGCCAGGGCCGGAAGCCGACCTTCGAACGCTGGGGTTATTGGGAGAAATTCGATTTCTGGGGCGCATGGGTGGCGGTGGTGATCATCGGCGGCTCGGGACTGATCCTTTGGTTTCCGCAATTGTTCAGCCTGGCGTTCTCCGGAACCTTGCTGAACGTGGCCAAAGTCATCCATTCGACGCAAGCCCTACTGGCCGTCGGGTTGCTGTTCGCCATTCACTTCTTCAACACGCACCTCCGCGCCGAGCAGTTTCCGGGAGACGTGTCGGTCATGACGGGCCTCGTGGGCGAGCAGCGGATGGCGGAAGAACGTCCGGACTACCTGCAGCGACTTGCGGACGAAGGCCGGTTAGAGCAACATCGAAGCATGGCCCCCTCGCGCGCGGTGTTGCGGAGCATTCGCCTGGGAGGCCTACTGGCCACGCTGATGGGGCTGGCCTTGTTGATTGGTACGCTGATTGCAGCCATGGAGTGACAGTCACATGAACTCCGACGGCTTGCCGAATCTCGACGACGCAACCGAGCCGGATGCCATTGCGTCCACGAAGGCGAGAGTGACCGCTCCTCTAGGCCGCGGGGCGCGGATTCGACGCTTGATTCTAAGGTTGCTGGCCGTCGGCGCGACTTTTCTTCTGGTGTTCACGCTCCTGACGGCAACATCGGCGTGGTACACGTCGCGGTCGGAGTTCTGCGATAGCTGCCACAACATGGAGCCATATTACGCCTCG
>JALHLM010000088.1 GCA_022844585.1 Pirellulales bacterium
CGACGGCTAACAACGTCAGCGTGTCGCAAGTCGGCCAGACCACAACCATCGATCTGGAGGTCCGCAAGACGCTGGAAGGCACGACCGATCTGAACGTCAACGCCCTGGAAGACTCGATCGCACTCACGGGCACGCTCGATGTGCGCGCGGATATCGTTTGGCGGATGGTGTTCGGCGTCGACGAGCATGGCTTCTTTATCGACGGCGGCGGCGCTCAGCCGCTCTTGACGGTGAGCAACCTGCAAGTGGCCGGCGAAGTCGATGGCGGCGGGCGCTTCGGGTTCCTCGAAGTCAGCCTCGTCAACGCCACGCTCGCGGTCGATCCCGATGTCTCCCTGTCGATCACCATCCACGAACCCGGCGCCGACCCGATCACCAGCGAGACCGACGGGCTGATTCGACCGTATGAACTCGGCGGCCTGTTCGACGGCATGGCCACGGCGTCGATCACGGGCGATCCGGCGGTGGACGACGTCGTACTTACCGGAACCTTCGAGGTGGCCACGCTCCTGCCGGGCGGCTTACCGCCGTTCTCGTTGGGGAACGCCCAGATCACGTTCAAGTGGGCCGATATCGCCGATCCGGCCACGGTGGCCGTGAGCGCGGTCGCCGGTCCGGGACAAGATTTGATGAATTTCCTCGACGTGGCCGCCGGCCAGATCACGAGCGGACTGGCGGCGCTAGGGCAATTCTCCGACCAGATGGCCAACGTCGATCTGTTCGGCGTCAAGTTGGCCTTCGCCAATCAATCCCTGGGCGAAATTCTCGGCAGCGCGGCCGACGTATTGGCGCTGCCCGACGCCAGCCTGGCCCGCGTCGGCGCGGTCGGCGTCGAAGGGGCCACCAAGCGTTTCACGTTCCTCTTCTCCGGCCTCGACCTACAAGACAAGGGCGTGGCGATTGGCGACACGATCACGTATCGCGATTTGACGAATGTCGATCGCACGGCCGTCGTCGACGGGGTCGATGGCGCGCTCTTGACGGTCGAGTTCGACGCCGGACTGACGCAGACGCCGCACGCGACCGCGCCCAATGTGCGCGTCGAGCGCGCCGGCTCGCTCTCGCACCGGATTCGCTCGATCATGGGCGACCTGGCGAATCCGCAGACGATCGACGCCAGGATTCCGACGTTGCAAAGCCTGGTAAGAAGGCTGGCCGATCAGCTCGGCATCGACCCGGACGCCCTGGGACTGACGATGTCCGGCAGCGGGGTGAATCGCGTCGTGGAATTCGCGCCGACCTTTGCGCTCGATCCGATCGTGTTCAGCCACTCGCTCGATTTCGGCGCAGGCATTCCGGGGCTCGAATTCACGGCCCAGGGTGATTTTGATTTCACCATCACGCCCACATTCCGCCTGCCGCTCGGCCTGCGCATCGGCGCCGGAGTTCCGCTGGAAGAGCGCTTCTACTTGAAAGCGGACGGCACGCCCGAAATCACGCTGGCCGTCACGGCGGGGCTGGACAATCCCAACATCGCCGCCACGATCGGCTTCCTCGACGTGCGATTGCAAGAAGACGCGACGGTTCCCTCCAACGACGGCGTGGCCATCAGCGCGACCTTGCAAGTCAACCTCACCGATCCCGGCACCTCCGCCGCCGACAGCCGCATCACGTTCGCGGAGTTGCTGGGGCCGAACCCACTCAACGTGTTTGATGCGACGATCAATGGCTCCTTCGATATCGATGGGCTGGCGATCACAGCCGACGTCGGCACCTCCACGCTCGGGCAGTTGAAGATTTCGCTGGACGGGGAAGGGGCCGGCGCGCCGGGGCGGGTGACGAACCTCGCGCAGCTCCAGAACCTGGTGAACAACGTCCAGATCACGGGCGAGGAGAACTTCGTCAACTTCGACAACATCACGCCCGAGATGATCCTGAACATGCTGTCGGTATTGATCGACCGGCTGCAGGCGCTCGGCCAGGGGGGCGTGATGGGGACGAAGATCCCGATCATCAACAAGAGTCTGGGCGATCTGGTGGATCTTGGCCAGGCGCTGTTGGAGAAGATCGGCGATCCCAACGCCGTGCAGGAAGCGCAAGCGGCCACGGCGAAGGCGCTCGAAAGCTGGTTGAACAGCAAGCTCGCCCCGGTGACGGTGAGCATCACGGTCAATCCCGGCGACATTCGCTTCGCCTTCAATTACGGCAAGTCGTACACGCATTTACTGCCGCTGAGCTTCGACCTGCAAGGGCTGGGGAGCCTGGTGACGCTGAACGCCTCGGGGAATCTGAGCGTGAAGGCCGAATTGGCGGCGAACCTGGGGATCGGCATCACGACCGCCGCGGCAAACGTGCCGATTCAGGAGCGGGTGTTCTTCGATTCCTCGGCCAACAACGAGTTCACGGTCGGCGCCACGGCCGACATCGGCTACGACCTGAACAACGACGGCGATACGAGCGACCCCGGCGAGACCGGCCCGCTGACGTTTTCGGCCGGCATCGTCAACGTGCCGATCACCGCGCGCGACGTGCGCGGCGTGGTGCGGCTCTCGCTCGGCGGCGACCTGAAGGCGGGCGCCACGAACGACGGCAAGCTGACGTTCAAGGAAATTGCCGACGCCGTGTCCGCCAACAACTACGGCCAGATTCTCGGCGGCTCGTTCGCCGGCGACATCCAAGCCCGCATTCCGCTCGACGGCAACAACAACGGCCAGGTCGCCGCCGATCCGGCGGCGCTCGAAGCGACCGACGCGTTGGTGCTCGTGGCCGGCAAGCTGCAGAACATCGCCAACGTGCAAGTCGACACCGTCACGGTCCCCTTCAACGCAGGCGCGGCGGGCCAAGCCGGCGGCGGCGGGATCGACGATCCCTTGAGCGACGCGCAACTCAATACTTTGGGCGCCGCGTTCGCCATCGACACGCATAATCTGAGCGGCCTGGCCACCGGGCTGCTCAATTTCGGCGATCTCTGGACGGGGCTGGATCGGCTGCTGGCGCTGCTGCAAAACGTGCTTTCGAACAAGGTCGTGCAGCAGAGCCTGCCGTTCGTGGGCAAGAAGCTCAAGGACGGCGTCGATTTTCTGGTGGATATCAAGACCAAGCTCAACGGCGCGGCCGGCAGCTCCTATGACGCGGTGCGCCAGGCGCTCTTCAACTTGCTCGGTCCCGCGGCGGGCGGCTTGAATCTCTTGCAGCTCGATCCCAACGCTGACGGCACGCCCGGCTTTCAGTACACCGATATCCAGGGCGTCAACAACTTCCCTAACGAGATCAGCTACGACCTGCGCCTGGCCGGCACGCTGGTGAACAGCGATTTGCCGATTGACTTCGACATCGGCATCCCGGGCCTGGGCCTGACCGTCCGTCCGCCGTCGGCCGTCAACGTGACCGTGGCCTGGGCGTTTAACCTGGGCTTCGGCCTGAGCAAGACGGATGGGTTCTTCTTCAAGACCAACTCCGCCGAAGAGTTCGACCTGGACGTCACGGTCGGCATCCCGGGGTTCGACGCGGAAGGTCAGTTGGGCTTCCTGCAGCTCAACGTCAAGGACGACGTCGCGTCGCCATCCAACATGAACTTGAGCTTCAGCGTCGATATCAAAGACCCAATTGGCAGCAACAACCGCTTCACCGCCAACGAGATCGTCTCCGGCGGCTTTGATCTCTCGCAAGTCGTCGCCGCGCGCGCCACGGGCGCGGCGCGCGTGAATCTCGACGCCAAGGTCAGTTTCGGCAGCGCCGATTTTCCCTCGCTCATAGCCGATTTCCTCCTGGACTGGAATTTTCTCAACGCCAGCACGGACACCGGCGCTCTGGATTTCGGCGGGGCGCCGACGGTGGCCTTCAAGAACATCCGCTTGGACGTCGGCACGTATTTCGACAATTTCCTGCGACCGATTTTGGAGACCGTGCAAGACGTGCTCGCGCCGCTGCGACCGGTGATCGACGTGTTCACCGCGCGGATTCCCGTGTTCTCCGATATCGGCATCCTCCGCAGCCAGTTCGACGCCAACACGGACGGCAAGGTCACGCTCTTGGAACTGGCCAAGAAGTTCAACAATCCGTACGTCGGCTTCATCGAGGCCGTCGTCTACATCGACCAGCTCACGCGCAACATCCCGACCGGCGCGGGACAGAACATCGCCATCGACCTGGGCGATTTCGATCTGGGGAACGCCGACCCGCGCTCGATCTCAAGTCTCAGCTTCGTCACGCCCAATATCACGCGCGCGGTGCAAGACACCCTGGGGCAGTTGGACGGCGCCGTCGGGCAATTCGCGCAAGAAGCGTACGACTTTCTCACCGACGTCGCCGGCATGCCGAAGGAAGCGTCCGGCCCGCCGATCAGCTTCCCGTTGTTCGAGCAGCCGACCACGGCGATCAACCTGCTCTTCGGGCGCGACGTCGACCTGTTCTTGTTCGATATGCCCCCCTTGCGCTACGACCTGGTGATGGAGGTTTTCTTCCCGCTGATCGGTCCCTTGGGCGTGCAACTGGTGGGCGAACTCCACGCCAGCGCCGATTTCGCCTTCGGCTTCGACACCTACGGCTTCCGCAAGGTGATGGAAACCGGCGACTTCGAGAACGTGTTCCTGGGGCTGTTCGTCAGCGATCGCCAGAACGCCAACGGCACCGGACCGGACGTGAATGAACTGAGCTTCACGGGCAGCATCGACGCCTATGGCGCGATCGACCTCTTCGTCGTATCGGCTGGCGTCGGCGGCGGCCTGGGCGTGGAGATTTACGGCAATCTCAATGATCCCGATCCCGACGGACCCGGACCGCTGCAGCCCGACGGCAAGGTGCATTTCGATGAACTGATCGACAACTTCCCCGAGTGCATTTTCGACTTCAGCGGCAAATTCACCGCCAGTTTGAGCGCGCGGGTCAGCGTGGGCATTTGGCCGCTCAAGAAGACGTGGAAGTTCAAGATCGCCGAGGCGACGCTGGTCGACTTCTCCTACAGTTGCGCCGAACCGCCCACGCCGCCGGTGTTGGCCACGCCGCAAGGGGGCGGCACGCTGCGCTTGAACATGGGCCCGAACGCCGCCGCGCGCGGCCCGGGGCACGGCAGCGGCGATGACGACGAGAAATTCGAAGTCAGTCAGAAGCGCGACGACCAGGGCAACCCCGTGGCCGGGACGGTCGTCGTCAAATGGAAGCACTACATCCAGGAATACGCGGGCGTCTCCAACATCGTGGCCGACGGCGGCGGCGGCAACGACGAGATTCTCATCGCGCAGGACACGCAGGTCACCAGCACGCTGAGCGGCGGCTCGGGGGACGATACGATCGTGGCCGGCGCGCTCGCGGCCACGCTGCGCGGCAACTCCGGGAACGACACCATCACCGGCAGTCCCGCGAACGACTTCATCTACGGCGACGAGAATGACGACCTGCTGATCGGCGGCGAAGGCGTGGACCGCATCGAAGGCCACGACGGCGACGACGAACTGCAAGGCCAAGGGGGCAACGATCAACTCTACGGGCAGGCCGGCAGCGACGCGCTCGTCGGCGGCGACGGCAACGACACGCTCGTCGGCGGCGCCGTGAACGAAGCCTTGCCCGATCGCGACGAGTTGCAAGGGGACGCGGGGAACGACACGCTCCGGGGCGGCGCGGACGACGATGTCCTCGAAGGAGGCGACGGCGTCGACAATGTCTTTGGCGAGGACGGCCACGACTTCCTGCAAGGAGACGCGGGGAACGACACGCTGGAAGGGGGCGCGGGAAACGACAACATCGCCGGCGGCGACAACGACGACACCTTGCGCGGCGGCACAGGCAACGATCGCCTCGAGGGAGACGACGGCGTCGATCAACTGTTCGGCGAAGACGGCGACGACACCCTTCGCGGCGGCGCGGGAAATGACACGCTCCGCGGCGGCAATCAGAACGATCGGCTCTATGGCGACTCCGGCAACGACACGGTGCGCGGCGACGCCGGCGACGACTATGTCTCGGGCGGCCTGGGCGTGGACAACGTCTACGGCGACTCCGGGAACGACCAGATGTTCGGCGGCGCCGGAGATGACAATCTGCTGGGCGGCATCGGCAACGACGTGATGTCTGGCGGCGCCGGCAACGATCAGATATCGGGCGAGGACGGCGACGACCTGCTGCGGGGCGACGGCGGCGTCGACACCATGCATGGCAACGCCGGCGCGGACACGCTCTATGGCGGCGAGCAGAACGACACGCTGTACGGCGAGATCGGCAACGACTGGCTGCTCGGCGACGCCGGCGAAGACACCTTGTACGGCAACGAAGACCACGATCGCCTCGAAGGGGGCGAAGGCAACGATTTGCTGTACGGCCAAACCGGCAACGACGTGATCTACGGCAACGGCGGCGACGACTCCATCGAAGGCAACGAAGGGGACGACGAGGCGCATGGCGACGCGGGCGTGGACCTGATTCATGGCAGCGCCGGGAATGACAACCTCTTCGGCGACGCCGGCGAGGACGTGGTCTATGGCGACGAGGACAACGATACGATCCACGGCGGCGACGACCCGGACCGGCTGTACGGCAACGACGGCGTCGACACAATGTACGGCGACGCGGCGGACGATTACCTGGAAGGGAACGCCGGCAACGACGCCCTGTTCGGCAACACGGGCCACGACGTGCTGTATGGCAATGACGGCGCGGACGTCCTGCACGGCGACGAGGGCCAGGACGTGCTCGTCGGCAACCTGGGGGACGATCAGCTCTTCGGCGACGCCGGCAGCGACCGGCTCCACGGCAGCGAGGACAACGACACGCTCCGTGGCGGCGACCAGAATGATTTTCTCTACGGCGAGGCCGGCGCGGATGCGCTTCTGGGCGAGGCCGGCGACGATTACCTCGACGGCGGTCTGGGCGTCGACAACTTGCAAGGGGGCCTCGACAAGGACACGCTCACGGGCGGCGGCGGCGTGGGCGATGTCTTGCAAGGGAACGAAGATGACGACCGCATCTTCGGTTCCGACGAAGGGGCCGAGGATCCGAACTTCAACGACGCCGTGCCGTTCGGCGACGTGATCGACGGCGGCCCGGGCCATGACGAGATCTGGGGACTCGGCGGCGCGGACAACATCGACGGCGGCGCGGGCGACGACACGATCGACGGCGGCGCTCACGGCGACCGCATCCAAGGCAATGACGGCGACGACACGATCTACGGCGCGCTCGGCAACGATCAACTCCTGGGCGGCAACGACAACGACCATCTCTACGGCCAGCAAGGAATCGACAATCTTTCCGGTGAGGCCGGGGACGACGTCCTCGATGGCGGCACGGGCGCGGATGTCATCACGGGGGGGGCCGGCCGCGACGAGCTTCTTGGCGGCGGTGGCGTCGGCGACAATCTGGACGGCGGCGAGGACGACGACATCCTCCGCGGCAGCGACGACGGCGCGGACATCTTGCAAGGAAGCGCGGGGCGCGATCGCCTACTCGGCAACGCCGGCAACGACACGCTGCGCGGCGGCGCGGGGGACGACATCCTCGAAGGGGGCCCGGGCGACGACACGCTCACCGGCGACGCGGGGAGCGACGTGCTCTTGGGCGGCGCGCAGCACGACACGTTGCACGGCCACAATGTTTCCGGTGCTGGCGACGATAATTCCGTCGACTACCTCTACGGCGATTTCGGCACGCACGCCAATGAGGCCGGCTCGGGGCGCGATCGGCTGTTCGGCCAAGGGGGGAACGATCTGCTCTTTGGCGAAGCGGACGACGACTTGATCGACGCCGGCGGCACGACGAGCGACACCGTGGACTACGGCGCGGGCGAATCGGCCAACCCGGGCGACTTCGTGCCGCCGGCCGCGACCGCCGCGCCGCCGTTGTCAGCCGTCGATATCAATCGGGCGCTCGCCAGTTTGCCGACAGGCGTCGATGGACGTAGTCGCTGGGCGGAGTACGCGCTTTCGGCCGCCGGCGCTGGATTAAGTGGCGACGCGGGGTTGTCGCTCGAACCCGCGATTGCGGCCAGCAACACCGGCGGCCAGTACGTGGCCTGGGTCGATTCGCGGAACGGCAACTTCGAGATCTACGCCGCGCGCCATAACGGCGGCGTCTGGGCCGAGCTGGCCGGCAGCGGACATGACGGCGGCCTGAGCGCCACGCTCGGCTCGTCGCGCCGACCGAATCTCGTCCTCGACGGTTCCGGCAATCCGATCGTGGCCTGGACGGAATACAGCGCCGCGGGGACCAACATCTTCGTCGCCCAATTCAATCCGGCCGCCAACGGTGGGCAAGGCGCCTGGCAAGCGCTGGGGTCGTCGCTCGCCGCGGGCGGCATCAGCGGCACCAACGCCGCCGATCACGCGCGGATCGTCATGGCCGGCACGACGCCGGTCGTGGCCTGGCTCGATTCGTCGAGCGGCGTAACGCAAGTGTACTCGCGGCGATTCACCGGCGGCAGTTGGCAAACGATCTCCGCCACGAGCGCGAGCGGCGGCGGGATTTCCAATGCCGTTTCCTCGGTCACGGACCTCGCGCTCGCCACCGACGGCACGAAACTGGCGGTAGCCTGGAGCCAGTCGGTGAGCGCCGCGCGGGAGATCTACACGCGGGAATTCAACGGCACGAACTGGGTCGAACTCGGGGGCAGCGCCACCGGCGGGGGCATCAGCAACTCCGCCGGCGACAGCGCCGCGCCCACGTTGGCCTACTCCGGCGGGTCGCTCTTCGCCGCTTGGCGCGACAACTCGCTGGGGCGCTATAACCTCTACGCCGCGCGCTACAACGGCGCGGCTTGGGTCGCGGCAGGCACCGGCGCCAATCTCGCGGCGGGACTCACCACAACGCGCAGCCAGTCGCTCGAACCGCGACTCGTCGCGGCCGGCGGACGGTTGTATCTGGCCTGGACCGAAGACTTTGTTTCGCCAGCCCTGCCGGGCGAAGCGACGCCGCCTGTATCCTCGCTCTATGTGCGGCGCTGGAACGGCAGCGCGTTCGCCGACGAGCTGCCCGGCGACTCGCAGCGCCAGGGCGTCAGTCCCACGGGCGGCGTGATTCAAGCCACCGCGTTCACCGTCGATAGCGCCGGCCATCCGTTCGTGGCCTGGCAGGACGCCAAAAACGGTTCACCGGAAATTTATGTGCGCGGCAACACGTTCGATATCGCCAACGTGTACTACGTCAACGACGCCTCCACGGTGGGCGACTGGTTCAGCACCGCCGCGGGATCGGCGGCTGGTAGCGGACTCAGTGCCGCCAGCCCGAAGGCCTCCATCCAACAAGTCCTCGATGCGCGCGATTTGAACCCCGGCGACGTGATCCTCGTCGACGCCGGCACTTATGCCGACGCGATCACCATCGGCGCGAACGATACGGGCGTAAGGATTCTCGGCGCGTCCGGCCGCGCCGCGGTGTTCCAGGGACTGGTGACCGTCAACGTGGCCGACGTGACGCTGGAACGCCTGCATTTGGCCGGCGGCGCGAGCGTCAGCAGCGTGGCGGGCTTCGGCGTGTTCGACAACCAGATTTCAGGCGCTGGGCTGACGCTATCCGGCGCGACGAACGTGCAGCTTGCGCACAACCTGTTCACCGCCGCGGCGGCGCAGCTCACCATCGGCGGCAATGCCAGCGGCCTGCGCGTGGAAGACAACGTCGTGCTGGGCGGAACGACCGGCATCGACTACGCCGCCACCAGCGCGGCCATCGCGCCGGTGATCCGCTTCAATCGCCTCGAAACCTCGACGGTCGGCATTCGACTCAACGCCGCGGCGCCCGGTCAATTCCTCGGCAACGACGTGGCGAGCGCCACGGGACTGGAAATCGCCGCGCCCTTCGCGGGGATGGTGGAAGACAACGCCTTCCACGGCGGCAATGTGGGGGTCGCTTACGCCTTCCGCGCGGCGCTCAGCGCCAATCGGATTTTCGACAACGCCACCGGCGTCGTGGCCACGGTGGCCGGTACGACCGACGGCTTCGGCTTCGTGGGCGCGACGCTCCCCAACGAGATCTACCAGACCACGACCGGCGTCCAGCTCACCGGTCAAATGCGCTACCAGCATGTGTTCGAGAACACGGTCGGCGTCGCCGGTTCCGGCATTCTCGGCGGCGACGACCTGGAACACGCCAACCTGATCGAGGCCAATGCGACCGGCGTGAACTTCACCGGTCCGATTCAATTCAATCGCATCGCCCGCAACACGATCGGCGTCGCGGCCACGAGCGGCCAGTTGCTGATTCACAACCTGCTCTATCGGAACACGCAGACCGCGCTCGCGATCACCGGCCGCGACGACGTCCGCGTGTTCAACAACACGTTCTACGCGCCTCAGGGGGACAACGTCCGCATCGACGGCGCTTCGACCCGCGTCGAGCTGCGCAACAATACGCTCTGGGCCGAGTCCGGTTACGACATTTACGTGGCCGATGACAGCACGGTCGGCTTCTTCAGCGATTACAACGATCTCTTCGCGAGTGGAACCGGCAAACTGGTTTATTGGACCCGCGATTTCACCGACATCCTCGATTGGCAGCAGGACGTCTTCCGTTACGATCTCAACTCAATCGGCGCCACGCGCGTCAATCCGAATTGGGCCGAGCCGCGGTTCGTGAATCGCGGTCAGGACGACTATCGCGTCTTCGACCAGGTCGCGCGGCTGCGGTTCACCAGTCCCACGTTCGACGCCGGCGACCCGCGCGCCGATCAGGGCGTGCCCCCGTACTATGTGAACCTGTTGACAAATCCCGGCTTCGAAAGCGGCATCAGCGGCTGGAGCGCCACGCCCAGCGGCGGCACGCGCGCCGCCGACCCGCCGCCCTGGCAGGGCGCCAACTATTTCTTCGCACAGTCCAACGCCGTCACCACGATCGAGCAAACCGTCAACCTGTTGTCGAAGGGCTTCACGGCGAACCAGATCGACAACTCGAACCTGATGGCGGTCTTCGGCGGGCGCATCCGCAGCCTCGCCGAGACTCCCGCCGATCGCGGCGAGATCACCATCATTTACTTGGACGGCGCGAACAGCGAGCTCAAGCAAATCACCGCCCGCGCGGAGAACGCCGGCGATCGCTGGGAGCTGGTCGGCAGCCGCCAGCCGGTCCCCGCCGGTACGCGCTCGGTCAAGATCCGTTTCCGCGCCGTGCGCCAGGCCGGCGGCGAAAACAACAGCTACCTGGACGGCGCCTTCCTGTACGTGCAGTCCAACAGCGAAGCGCCCAACCTGGGTGGCTACGGCAACACGCCGCACGAGTTGTCGCAGAACCTGGCCCAGCATCTCGTGCTGCGTTCCCCCGACTTGTACGAGGATCGCGAGCGCGACAAGCCGCTCTTGATCCGCTGGGAATCGTTCGGCAACGTCTCGAACGCCCCCATCAAGATCGACCTTTATCAAGACGGTCCGCACGGGCCGCAGTACGTCACCAACATCGCGCCGAACGCTCCGGATACCGGCGAGTTCTCCTGGATCGCCGCCAACAGCGGCGTGAACTTCGCCACCTACGGGCTGCGCGTCGAGATCTCGGTCGTCGGCAATCGCACCATCTTCGATCGCAGCCAGGAGTCGTTCACGGTCCCCGAAAACACGAACACGTTCTACGTCAACGATCAGAACTTGACGAACGACGAATACACCTCAGCCCGCGGCGATAACCGCCACACGGGGCGGCTGGCCAACCGGCCAAAGCCCTATCCCACGAATGTCGTGCGGATTTACTCCTTGGGCCCGACGCAGACGCTGTACGTCGACACCGGCGATTACCCGCTCCTCTATCCGCTGGTGTTGTCGAACGTGGTCGGCGTCGGCGACGACGAAGGGCTCACATTCACCGGACCCACGAACGCCGCGCGGGTCGCCTCGCTCCATCACGCCAACCCGTACACGAACGCGCCGATCATCGAACTGGTCGACGCCGACTTCCTGACCATCGCGCGGCTGACGCTGGACGACGGGCGGTACGGCCTCTGGGCCCACGACGGCAGCGGCAATCTGGCGCTCAGCTACGTGACGGCCACCAACCACGCGCTCGACGGCTTCCGTATCGAGGGCGCCTCGGACGGGCTGGTGTTCGATCATCTCGCGGCCTCCTCCAACCAGCGCTTCGGCATCTACGTCGAAGGCCCGTTGGCGGCGCTCCGAGACAGCGTGGCGACCGGCAACGTCGACACCGGCATTTATCTTTACAATGTCGGCAGCGCGCAGGTGGAAGGAAATGAGTCGGCCGGCAACTCGGCCTACGGCATCTACGTCTACAACGTCGTCGGCGGCACGACCGTCGTGATCGGCGACGCCGATCTCGCGCAGGCCGACGGCAACCGCGTCCACGGCAACGCCCGCGACGGCATCTACGCGCAAGGCTCCGTGAATGTCGTGGGCAACCACGTCTACAACCACCTCGGCGTGAACGACATCGGGATCAATTTGCAGCAAGGCGCCCAGGCCAGTCGCAACGCCGTTCACGACAACTACCTGGGCATCGGCGCCTTTAGCGCCTCGCTCGTCGGCGAGAACCGCGTCTACCACAACACGACGATCGGCATCTATGCCGACAGCGGATCGCCACTGCGCTCCAACGTGATTTACAGCAACGCCGTCGGCGCGCAGCTCGGGTACTACTTCTCGAGTCAACTGGTCAACAACCTGATCTACGCCAACTTGAATCAGGGCGTCTTGTCGCAAGCGGCATACGGCGGCGGCTTCGACTTGATCAACAACACCATCTATCAGCCGACCGGCGACGCGGTGCGGATTGATCCCGGCGTGCGCAACGCGCGGCTGCGCAACAACATCCTTTGGGCGGCCGCGGGTTACGATCTTTCCGTCGCCAACGACAGCCAGCAAGGATTCGCCAGCGATTACAACTTGCTTTTCACTTCCGGCACGGGCCAGATCGCGCTCTGGCAAGGACTCGCGCGTCCCAGCTTGATCGCCTGGCAAAACGCGGCGTTCACGGATTCCAACAGCCTCGCCCAGGATCCTCGATTCGTGGATCCGGACGGCGCCGACAACCTCTTGGGCTGGGCGTCCGACGCGAACGACGGCCGCGACGACGATTTCCATGTGCGGAGCCTGTACGGCAGTTCCAAGGGCGGCGCTCTCGCGCCGGTCGTGAATGTGGCCACGGGCTTGCCTGTGTTTCCGACGATCACCGTCAGCAACGACGCCGCGCAGTCCCCCGCGATCGATCGCGGCTTCGCCCAGGACGCCTACGCCAATGAACCATCGCCCAACGGCGGCTACCTGAATCTCGGCGCCTTCGGCAATACGGCGCAGGCCTCGCGCAGTCCCAGCGAATACGTCCTGGTCACGCGTCCTGACGGCGGCGAAGTTTGGCCAGCCAGCCAGACGTTCCCCGTGCGTTGGCGCACTAACCGCGCGGCGTCGCAGTACTCGCTGCGGTTCGACGGCGCGAACGACTTCGCGGACATGGGCGACCCCGCCAACAACTCGCTCGACATCGGCGCAAGCGCCACGCTCGAAGCCTGGGTCCGCTTCGACGCGCTGCCGAGCTTCCATATCGCCACCATCGCCAGCAAGGACGCGGGTTCCGGCGGAACCAACAAGTGGATCTTCGGCTACGCCAACAACTACGCGGGCATCGCGAATGCCACGATCTTCCACATCAATCGCGCCGCCGGCGGCGGTTCGGTCTTCCTGGCCTCCAATCCCTGGACTCCAATCGTCGGTCAGTGGTATCACCTGGCCATCGTCAAGAACGGTGACAATTACACGTTCTATCGCGACGGCGTCGCCGACGGCGCAACCACGACGGCCGTGCAGGTGCCCGACGTGGCGGCCACGTTCCAGGTCGGCCGTGCGGAAGGCGCGTTCCATTGGCGCGGCTCGATCGACACCCTGCGGCTCTGGAACACGGCTCGTTCGGCCGCCAACATCCAGGCCGGCATGGACGATACGCTTCCCGTCAACACCGCCGGCATTCGCGGCTATTGGAAGTTCAACGAAGGAACTGGAACCGCCGCCAACGACAGTTCCGCCAACGCCAACCACGGCACGCTCGGCGGTACGGCCGATCAGCGCCCCGCGTGGCAACTCTCCGATGCGCCGAGCGGGCGCGTGGACGTGGAACTGCTGGCCGGCGGTTCGGTCGTCGCCACGCTCGCCGACGACACGCTCAACGACGGCGAATTGCTCTGGACGATTCCCGAGGACACCACGCCCGGCGCGAACTACACGGTCCGCGTCCGACGCAGCGATAACGCCGCGGTTCTCGACACGAGCAACGCGCCCTTCACCATCACGGCGCCGATCACCGTGTATTACGTCAACGACGGCGCCGTGGAAGCCGGCGATTGGACCACCGCCCCCGGCAACGACGCCAACGACGGCCTCTCGCCAGGCACGCCCAAGTCGTCGATCCGCGCCGTCCTCGAAGCGTATGCGCTCGAACTCGGCGATGTGATTCGAGTCGACGCCGGCGACTACCCGCTGGGCGCCAACCTGATCATCACTTCCGCGGACGCCGGCGTGATGATCGAAGGCTATCACGAAGCGGCCTTCCCCACGCGCCGCGCCCAACTCAATCGCGGGAACACGTCGAGTGGTAGTTACGTGGTTGAGTTGCGGAATGCGGACGGGGTGACGTTGGATCACTTGTGGTTGACGGGGGGTGTGCATGGGGTGTATGCGGATGGGAGTTCGGACAGCGATCGGGTGACGGTG
>JALHLM010000089.1 GCA_022844585.1 Pirellulales bacterium
TGCTGCAAATCTGCGGCGCCTTGCGCGAAGCTCACGGGGTCGGCCTGGTGCATCGCGATATTAAACCGGCCAACATCCTGGTGAGCGAGATCGGCGGAATGCACGACGTGGCGAAACTACTGGATTTCGGGCTGGTGCACGTCGGCGTTCAGAGCACGGATGCAAATTTGACTGGCATGGGCGCAATTGTTGGGACGCCCGCCTTTATGTCGCCAGAACAGGCCGCCGGCAAGGCCGATGTCGATGCTCGCAGCGACATCTACAGCCTTGGCGCCGTCGCCTATTTTCTGGTGACCGGCAAGGTGCCGTTTGCTCGATCGACGAGCGTGGAAACGATGGCTGCCCATGTGGCCGAGGCGGTCGTCGCGCCGAGCCTGCTTTGCCCGGAAATGCCCAGCGACGTCGAAGCCATCATCCTGCGCTGTCTGGCCAAGGCGCCGCAATCGAGGTTTCAAGATGTTGCGAGTGTGGAGCAGGCCTTAACTCTTTGCGCCTGCCGCGCAGGCTGGTCCGCCGAGCGCGCTGCCGAGTGGTGGCAAACGAAGTCATTGGTCGTAGGACGTCAACAAGTTGTCCCGCTGCGAGAATGAATAGCAACCACAGATTGGCGGAATCGCGGCGTCGAGAGTTACAATTGACCGTTGTTTCGTAGAGAATCAAGGATGACGTGTCTCGGTGGCGGAAATCGCCTCTGCTTCAGGAATGCCCTTCGCACTTTACGAAATGAAGTGCGTGCTCGCGACGCTCTTGAGCAAAGTCCGGCCTCAACTTGATGCAACGGCAATTCCAAGGGCCAGGCGCTATGGCATCGTCCTCGGGCCAGCAGACGGCGGAACGTTCGTCATTCGACCCGTCGACGGCCGTTAGTTCGACGGCGTTAAGATGCTTCGGTTGTATCGAGTCAACGGGCGCTTAAACGCCGATTTACAATATCGACAACCACCACGTCCAGGTGCTCGCCACTCCCCGCTTCGGTGCTCACGACCGGCCGGGCTCATGCCGAGACGCATCGCCGCCTCGGTCGACTTCACAGAAGCAGTGCTGACCTGACTCCGTAGCGGCGCCGAGGTGTCGCACCGGAGCAGGTTGCGGCTTTGCGTTTCGAGAATTCGGTCGATCTCACCGACGCAGCTTGCGGGAAAAGCCTGCTCGTGTCGAGGCGTAGCAGCGAAGTGGACTGCAGGAAGGGCGCGGCCGACACGCTGATGCGCGTCGCATGGCGCTTGGCACGCCAGCGGAGCGCGCTCGCTTCCTGCCAACGCGAGAATTGCCAATGAGCGTTCAACCTGCACATAATAGTTCGTTGTGAAGGCATGAACCGGGGGCCATAGGAATGGACCAAGAACTCTCGTTTGGCGAACTTCTACACCGTGTCCGACTTGGAGAGACCGCGGCGGCGGAGGCGCTCGTGCGGCGCTACGAGTCGGCGATTCGCATTGCGGTGCGCACCCGGCTGCTCGATCCCGCCCTGCGACAGCATTTCGATTCCGTCGACATCTGCCAGTCGGTGCTCGCCAGCTTTTTTCTCCGAGCAGCTACCGGGCAATTCGACCTGGAAGACTCGGCACAATTGGTGGCATTGCTCTCCAAGATGGCGCAAAACAAGCTTGCGATGCATGCGCGTCGGCATCTGCGGGCGCGCCGAGACTTGCGTCGCGTTGTCAGCCTGGCGGAGAGTTCGATCGATAGTCCATCGAGCGAGCCCCAACCCGACCAGGTGGCGATCGGTCGAGAGACTTTGGATCGGGCGTATGCCATGATGGACCCGCAAGTGCGCGACATCGCGGATCGGCGCGTCGATGGGGACGGCTGGGATGACATTGCGATGCAACTCGGCGGAACTGCCGAAGGGCGCCGCAAGCAATACCATCGGGCGATCGAGCGGATCGCGGTGACCCTGAAATTGGATTGACAGCCGATATGTTCAAGGCTGATGAGGCAGTTAATCAAGCGTCGCGCGCCTTTGCCGAGGCGATGTGGGAGCTACGCCAACGACCTCGCCAGCAGTGGCTCGAGCTCGCCAGAGCACATCAATCGGAGTGTTGGCGACAGGGGACGGGACCCGCGGCCGAGCGATATTTCGCCGAACTCCCCGAAGTGTGGGACACGCCGGAAGACGCGATTGTGTTGATCTGCGGCGAGGCGCTCTTACGACGCGAGCTTGGCGAGCCGCCTCCGCTGGAGGAATATCGTCAGCGCTTTCCACGTTATGCGAATTCGATTGCTTTGCAGTTTGAAGTGAACGCGATCTTTGCATTCGAGGGACCAGACTTTGACGAATGTGACACTCCGGAACTGCCAGGCTACGAATTCCTGGAGCGCCTAGGGAGCGGAGCTTCCGGCGCGGTGTATAAGGCACGGCAGACATCGCTCAAACGGCTGGTGGCGATTAAGGTGTTCGCCCGGCCGTTCGCGAGCGAGACACATCTGGCACGACCGTCTCGCGAAGCGGAGTTGTTGGCTCGAATTACCCATCCGCACGTCGTCCAAATTTACGAAGTGGCTCGGCATGAGCGGCGTCTCTACTTGGTAATGGAATACGTCGACGGTCAAACGCTGGTCGACGCGTTGGCCGACGGACCGTTGAGTGCGGCAGCCGCCGCCTGCGCGTTGGCCACGCTGGCGCAAGCCATACACGCGGTTCACGAAGCGGGCGTGCTCCATCGCGATTTGAAACCAGCAAATATTCTTATCGCGGCCGACGGGCGCCTGCTCGTGAGCGATTTCGGCCTGGCAAAACTGCGCGCAAGCGACAGTCAACTGACGACCAAGAACGCCGTGTTGGGCACGCCCAGCTATATGGCGCCGGAGCAGGCGGTTGGTGATGTAACGCAGGTTGGAGTCGCGGCGGATGTTTACTCGCTGGGGGCAGTCCTCTATGAATTGCTTACCGGTCGGCCACCATTCCTGGGCGCAACGATTCTCGACACGCTCGCGCTCATCCGACATCACGAGCCCGCGCCGCCACGCCGGCTGCAACCACAAACGCCTCGCGACTTGGAGACGATCTGCCTGAAGTGCCTGAGTAAGTCCCCGCAACAGCGCTACGCGGGGGCCGCGGAGCTGGCCGCAGACTTGGAGCGATTCCTCGCCGGCGAGCCGATTCACGCGCGCCCTGCGCGCGAATGGGAACGGGTTTGGCGCTGGTCGCGGCGAAATCCGCTCGTGTCCGTGTTGGCCAGTGGCCTTGTTTTGGCCGTAGTCACGGGGTTTGCCGGAGTGCTTTGGCAGTGGCAAGTTGCCGAGACCGCGCGCCAGGCGGAGAGCGAAGCTCGGCAAGAAGCTGATCGTCGGATCTTGCAACTGCAGAATGCCGTATCGCTCGTGGAACGAGCGAAGCATTTTCGTGATGTCAAAAGATTCATCGAAGTACGAAAATGCCTGGACGAAGCCGTGCGATTGCGCCCCGAGTATCGGACAGCCTGGGAAGAACGAGGTAATTTACATGCGTCCATGGGGCTTTGGGATTTGGCTCTGACGGACTGGCGCCAAGCCATGAAACTCGATGTGCCACCGCTTGCCATTCATTGGTGGGAGTATGCGGTGTTGATGGCCTTTGCCGACGACCGCCATGGCCTTGCGGAGTGGTCGGCGCGAATGCGCGAGCATTTTCGTGGGAATCTCGGCGCAAACCGCCTCAATATGGTTCGAACGTCTTGTCTCT
This sequence comes from Pirellulales bacterium, assembly GCA_022844585.1. Lineage (GTDB taxonomy): Bacteria > Planctomycetota > Planctomycetia > Pirellulales > JALHLM01 > JALHLM01. The sequence continues at coordinate 3,665 of JALHLM010000089.1, forward strand.
TGAACCTGCCAGGGACCGACTACAATCAGCTCGTCACGCTCGCGCAACTAGAGTCGGCCGATTCGCCGAACGACGCCCGGGGAGCCTATGTGCTTAGCCTGGCGTACTACCGCGCGGGGCGTAACGAAGAATCGCTCGTCTCATGTCAGGAGTCGATCAGCTCGGAGTCTGACGCAAACCCTTGGTGTTACGCGCTCAATTACGCCGTGCAAGCGTTGGCTTACACACGACTAGAAAGGTCCACATCAGCGGAAGATGCGTATACCCAAGCGCAGTATTGGGAAGAGCGTTGGACAAAGCTCCTTTACGAGTCAGGATCTTCGAGATGGCGCTTCGGCAGGGGGGCGACTACTGCCTGGCCCTTAAGTCCCGCCGATTGGCTTGAGTTTCAGACCCTCATGCGCGAAGTAAGACGGGCAAGGAACGAGTCGGAGCCCGCGCTGGACTTTCGCTGGATGGCGATCCGAGCCCGGTCATTCGCCGCGCTCGGCAGGCACGACGACGCAGCTCGGGAGTATCAAAATGCACTGGCGTTGTCTCCGGACAATACGCAGCTAAAACTGGAATTGCATCGCAGCATTGCATTGTGCGCTGTCAAGCAACCGGACTATGCAATGGCGGCCGAAGAGTTCGGCAACGCCCGACAACTTGATCCCGACGATGCCCTGTTGTGCCAATATCAAGCCCAAGCCCAATTGTACGCTGGTAACATGGCCGCCTATCGGCGAGCCTGCCAGGAAATGTTTGACCGATTCAAGGCGACGGAGAATCCGGAGACGGCCGCCCGAGTCGTGCATACCTGGATGATGCGGGCCGATTCCCGGTCGAACGTCTCGGACCTGCTGCGATTGTCGGCTGTTGCCTCAAGAGCCTGGCCCGGAGGCGAGTGGCTTCAAGGTGTGACTTGCGTGCGGGCGGGACAGTACGCCGAAGCGCTCCGCTTGTTTCAGCAAGCTGACCTAAGGCAAGTCCCACGCCCCCGCGACATGCTGTTCAAAGCCATTGCATTTCACGAATTGGGACAGTTCGAGCAATCGAAACGTTGCCTCGACGAGGCGCGAAACTGGATTCGCCGGGCCGATCAGGAACGCCTGCCTACGATCGACATGACGATCCCCTCTTGGGATCCGTGGTATGAGCGCTCCGAATCGATGAAGCTTTTGGACGAGATTGAATCGCTGAAATCGAAGTCGTCGCCGTAAACGCTCTCGCGGACCCGTACACCACCTGTAAGGGCGCGGACAAGGGATTGGACCGCATTCCGCGCTCTCGCAGCCAACGTCCTCCAAGGTTGCCACGGCATATTTGATATCGTACAGAGTCTCCGGCGCCTCGACGTAGGGCAGGAACGGCCGTAGTACGAACCGAACGACGTGAGTCGCCTGCTCGCGGGCGCCGCGACGAGCGCGCGGCTCAGGGGGCGGCGGCGCGACAATTTCGAAAAAAATATCCAGGTCCGTGTCCGTTGTGACTTCGGACGGCAATTAAGGAATGGGATTGTCTCGTCCCATTTCATCCCCTGGGCGTCCGGCGCTTGCCGCGCTGCGTAGGGCGCGACCGGCCGCCCTCAGATCGCGCGCTCATTAGCTGGGGTCTCGATGTCGGACGCGAAGCGTCGCTCTCGATCGTATTTTCACTGGTCCCCCTCCCGATTAAAGCGGCGCCCTGTTGCGCCGCCTTCGAGACGTCGACTTGCCGTGGAACTACTCGAAGCTCGCCATCTGCTGGCGATCTCCTGGGCGGTCGACCAGGACGGATTTTGGGACGTGCCGACGAATTGGCGGGACGACTCGGGCGTCAATCGCTTGCCGGGCGTCGATGACGAGGTGTTTCTTGATCGCCCCGTGGGGTCCTTTGTCGTCACGCACCGCCAAGGTCAAGATCAAATCTACGCGATTCGCTCCAGCCGCAGCACGCTTGCGATGACCGGCGGCGAGCTTTACATCTTCCCGTACGCGTCCAACGTGGTTTCAGAATTGGGCGGCACCTTCAATTTCAGCGGGGGCATTTTGGAAGGCCCCGTCACGCTCGCCGGGATCACGAACTGGAGTGGCGGCGCGATGAGAAAGTCTCCGGGAGGTCACGGAGGCGTGACGCTGACAAACCGGGGCACGATGAATCTTACCGGAACGCCGCACGACGCTGGCGGATTCATCTACAACGATGGCACCATCAACGACAGCACGGGCTTCGCACCTCTGAACGTATCGCTCGAAAATCTTGTCGGCGGCGTCTACAACGTGCAGGGGGACGTAACGCCGCCTTCGGTTTTCACCAACCGTGGCACGTTGCGTAAGTCGAGCGGCAATGGAACCGCCGCGATTCCCTACTTCACGAATCTTGGCGGCACGATCGAAGTGCTCGCCGGTACGCTCCGCGTCGACGGCCGTGGCTACAGTACGGACGCTCCAGTTCAGGGGCGGGAATGGACGGGGGGCAACTTCCAAGTATCGGCGGGAGCGTTCCTAGACCTCGTCGGCGCGAACAGCTCGGTAGGTTACAACCTGGCGGGCAACTATATCGGAGCCGGAATGGGCCCGGTGCGCTTTCGCGGGGAATTACTCAAAGCCGGCGCTGCCGGAGCTACGTTCAACCTTGCTTCCGGACCGTGGGAAATCCACAGCACGTCGATTGACGTTGGTGCGATCGGCATTATTAACCAAGGCGAGTTGGCCCTGATCGGCCCTGCTCAGAAGTTTCTCATCGGTACGCTCTCCAACTCAGGAACCATCGCCCACAGCGGACTAGGCGGGCTCGCGGGAGGTAGCCTCAACAATCTGGCCGGCGGTCTCTATGACTTGCAAGGCGATATTCCGCTCACGACGCCTGTCATCAACGCAGGGGAGTTGCGCAAATCGGCGGGCGACGGATCGATTGCGTTGCGACCGTTTCGCAATTTAGGCGGCACGGTGGAGGTGCTCGCGGGTACGCTGAGCATCGACGGAACCACCGGCGATGGCGTTGCGCCAGCGGGGACAGGCGGCCGCTACACCGCCAGCGCCGGCGCGACGCTGAACTGGATCGGCGCCAACGCCTTTCAGCGCTACGATATCACGGGCTCCTTCAGCGGCGCCGGCGGCGGGCGCGTCAATTTCATGCCCGCTATTCAAACCATCAGCGCGGGGGGCACAGCGTTCGACTTCGCGCCGGGTCTGTTTCATTGGACCAGCGAACAAAACTCGTTCCTTGGCGGAGAACTGGCCACCAACTTGGGCGAAATCGTGCTGAGTGGCGCTGGCCAAAAGTTCGTAACCGGGACGTTCATCAATGCAGGGACGATCGTCCATCAAGGCGCCGCGGAGCTGGGGATTGAATTCGGCGCAACGTTCACGAATGCGCCCGGCGCCGTGTACGAAATCCGCGGCGACCGCTCGCTCCTCGGCACGGGCACGTTTTTAAATCGAGGGACGGTGCGCAAGTCGCTAGGAACGGGCACGTCGATTCTTGGCAGGAGCTTTGCCAACGAAGCGGGCACAGTTGACGTGCAAACCGGAACCGTCGTGATTGGACACTCCTTCAGCGGCGGCAACACGACCGTCAACCGCAGCGGCGATTTTCGCGTCAGCGCCGGCGGCGTGCTCGAATTGTCGGCGGGCGGCATCTCGACGAATTACGAAGGCAGTTTCATCGGCACTGGCGAAGGGACGATTCGATTGAGCGACGGGCGCGTGTTCGCGGGACCCGCCGGCGCGACATTCAATTTCCCGGGAACGATGTTCCAGTGGACAGGCGGCATCATTGACGGCGGAGCGGCCGGCCTGAACAACACAGGCGGGATGACGCTCGCTGGCGCGAATCCCAAGGTCCTCCAGGGTCTCGTGAGCAACGTCGGCAGGATCAACCACGGCGGAACGGCGAACTTGGCATTCGTTTTCGGCCAACTCAACAACCTGCCGGGAGCGGTCTATGACTTCCAGGCAGACGTTAGCTTTGTGCGCAACTTCCAAGATAATACGCTGGTGCGCAATCTCGGCACCTTCCGGAAGTCGGCGGGCGCAACGCTCTCGTCGACGAGCGTCCCGTTTTTGAATCAAGGCGGGACCATCGACGTCCGCGCGGCGTCCTTCGTCATGAAGGCGGTTGGCGAAACGATTCTGCATACCGGTGGTACATTTCTTGTCACACCGGGCGCCTTGCTCGACCTGAACGGCGGTGATCGCTTTGACACTGTAAAGCTCAGAGGAGAGTATCGGGGAACCGGCGGTGGTACGATTCGATTTGGCGGTGGTTCCGCGATCATCGACGCCGCGGGGGCTGCCTTTGATTTCGCTCCGGGGATGTTTCAGTGGGTGGGAGGATTGATCGACGCACGCCCGGGAGTATTGACGAATCGCGGGGCAATCACGCTGCCAGAAGGAAATCTACAACCGGTCATCGCCGGGAGTTTTCAAAACGCAGGCACCATGTCGTTCGTCAATGATGCTCAGCTACTGCTGCGCGGCGAACTGGGGCTGGGCGTCTTGACCAACCTGCCGACCGGCTTGATCGACTTCCATGGGGACGGAGGCCGGCTGCGCCTGTTCGATGGCTTCGGTCCTGAGGCGAAGGTCATCAACCAGGGAACGCTTCGCCGCAGCGGCGCCGCTGGCGTTGCCCGACTCACGAACGACGTGTTCAGCAATCTCGGTACGGTGGAAGTCATCGGCGGTACGCTACGTGTGGAAAGCACCGCGCTGCCGCAAGTGGCAGGCGCGACGCTACTTGGCGGAGTTTGGCGCGCCGTGGCCGGCGGCAACATTGATCTCGCGAATGCGCCGTCGTTGACCGTCAATCGGGGCCAAGTCGTGTTGGAGGGCGCCGGCTCGAATTTTGCCAAACTCGACACGCTGTCCGCCAACGAAGGCCGCTTTCAGTTGCTGGGCGGGCGTGACTTCGCTACGGTCGGAGCGCTAGCCAACTCGGGAGAGATCGTCGTCGGACCGGCGAGCACGCTGGTCGTCTCCGGCGCCTACACGCAAGCCACGACGGGCACGTTGATATCGCAATTGGGCGGCGCCCCGGAGTCAGGGCTCTATGGGCACCTTTCCAGCATCGCGGCGGCAACTTTATCAGGCGCATTCGAGATCGCGATCGTCAACGGATTTGGCCCGGCCACCGGACAGAGTTTCCAGACAATGACGTTTCCGTCCAAGTCCGGCGATTTCGGTGAGTATCGCGGCCTGACGGTGGGCAGGTTCCCGCTGTTTGGCGCGCAATTGAACCCGACTGAGTTGCGATTGAATTCATTGATGAACACCGCGGACTTGGCGTTCGAAGCATTTGTGCCAGGGGCGTTCCCCACCAGCGCCTCGCCGGGGCAGAATGTGACCATCAGCTATCGCGCCAAAAACCAAAGTGAGTTGCCGGCGACGGGGGACTGGATCGATTCCATCTACTTCTCGCGGGATGAATTGATCGACGAGACCGATGCGCTCTTCGCGCGTGTCGAACATGCTGGCGGCTTGGCGTCGCAGGCGCTCTACACCAACTCCGTCACCGCGCCGTTGCCAGCACTTAACGACGGGGCCTATCGCGTGCTCGTTCTGATTGATAGCCGCGCGCAAGCCAGCGACGCCGATCGCTTGAACAACCTTGGCGTATCGGCGTCAGGCGTACAGGCTACCGTTCCTGCATTGACGATCGGCGTCCCGTTCAATGCTAGCATCCAACCGGGGCAGGAATTGTATTACCGTGTCCTCGCGCCTCCGGGCGGTGATCTGACGACGGCTATTGATTTCGCCGCGCTGCCGGCCGCTGACGTGACATTGCGGCGTGGTGCCGTGCCGGACGACGAGTCGTTCGACGACCAGGTTGCCGCAGGCGCGTTACATCCGCGTCTCTTGCTGTCCAATGCGCAAGGAGGTGAATACTTTTTGCGTTTACGTGGGCGAAATGATGCGCCGGGGCCCGTCAGCTTTACGCTCACGGTCACAAACTCGGAGTTTGAGATCACCCGGGTCTTCCCCTTGCGTGGCAGCAACCTAGGCGCTTCGTCAATTCTGGAACTGCGCGGCGCGCAGCTCACGCCGCAAACCGCGATTCGTCTGCGTAGCGCTGGCGGGACGGTGCGCGCGGCCGAGTCTGTTCGCTTTGTCAGCGAAAACCGGCTCGTGGCGACGATTAGCCTGGCCGGGCTTCCAGCAGGACAGTACCAGATCGAAGCGCAGGACGGCGCTCAGTCGACGGCGGCCTTGGACACGTTCGAAGTCACCGCAAAGCCGCCGGGCGAAACCGGCGCCTTCATCTGGCTGAAGACTATTGCCGTCGTGGAATTCAAGGGCACCGTCTCGCGCTCCTGGCGCAACCAACGCATTGCATTTGGTGAGTTCAACACCAGCGACAGCCCATTGCCGGCGCCATTGTATTTGCTCCGCGCCACGAACGTGCAGCCAGGGCAGGAAGTGCAGGGCTCACTCGGTTCCGACACCGTCCCGCCGCGGATGCTGCCGGGAAACTATCGCGAAGATGACGTGCAGATTTACACCTACAAACCGAAGGTAGGGGGCGATCACGTCACGAGCACGTACGATCTGTATCAGATCGAGCCGTCGTCCACGTCCATGGAATGGGACAGCCGCAAGGACTCGCTGCGCCCGGCGACGATCGCCCCGGATGCCTGGGACGCGATCTGGGAGAACCTGCGGCCGCGACTGGGCGAAACGCTGTCCGACTTCTGGCTGCTGCTGACCGAGGACTCCGAAAAGCTCGCGGCGGTCGGCGACCGCGTGCAGGCGATCGACCGGCTCTTCGGCCTCGAACTGCAGATGGCGAATAACCTGCCGGCCATGCCAATTCCAGCGGCGGCCGCCGATGCGGCGTTTCCGGCGCCAGGTCTGCCGTTTGTCTTTGGAAGAACCTTTGGTGAGACTATCTCGGCGCGCTATCGGGCCGGTCGGCTGGGACGCGGCTGGGTAGATAGCTACGAGATCTCCATCCGCGACGACGCCACGACCGGCCTTGTCACGCTGGAACAAGCGGGCCAAACACGGTTCTTCGCGCGACAGGACGACGGCTCGTACACGGGCTTCCCCGCGGAGTTCGCCACGCTGACGAAGTCCGGCGGATTGTATCGCTTACGGGAAAAGACCGGCGAAATCACCGCCTTTCGCGCTGATGGAGCGTGGGATTACCAGGAAGACGTCCATGGCAATCGCCTCACCGCCAGCTATAGCGGCGGCCAACTGATGGCGCTGACGCACAGCAACGGGTCACAGATGACGCTCAGCTACGCCGGGAATCGCCTGCAACAAGTGACCGATCCGACTGGGAGCGTCGCCACGTACGAATACGATCCCACGGGGCAACATCTAACGCGAGTGACCACCGCCGCCGGCGTGACCGAATATGTCTATAAGCCCGATCCGAGCGGCCCCAGCGCCCACGCGATCACATCTATCAGGTTCGTCGACGGCTCACACCAGTTTTTCGACTATGACAGCAACGGTCGCCTGGCTCGTAAGCAAGGGGACGGGGGCGCGGAGAGCCTGCGCTACGCGTATGACGTGGCGAGTTTTAGCCTGACGGACGCGAACGACCAGGTGACCAGGTTTTTCTACGACGACTCTTTCCGCGTGGTCAAAGTCGTGGAACCGTTGGGGCGCGTTCGCGCCGTGGAGTACAACGCCGACGGACAGCCGATCGTGGTGGACGTGGAAGGGGGCGGGGCGTCGAGCATGGATTACGACGATATTGGCAATCCGATCCAGGTCTGGAATCCGCTCGGAGAATCGCAGGGGTTCGACTACGACGCAACGCACGGCGGCCTGGTCAATTGGCGAGATTCGCTCGGCCGGGAAACGCGATTCGTTCGCGACGTCCAAGGCAATCTGGTGTCGACCGAATTCGTCGATGGGTCTCACATGCAACTTGAATACGACGCACAAGGCAACGTCGTGCGGAGCACAAACCGCCTCGGCCAAACCATTCGGTTCTCCTACAACAATCGCGGCCAAAAAACGCGCAAAGAAATGCCCGATGGTTCGGGCGTGGACTACACCTACAACGCCCGCGGTAATCTGGAAACGCTCGTGGACGCGTCTGGCACGACGCGGCTGGAATACGGCGATGCGCAGAATCCGAATCTCGTCACTCGGGTGATCTATCCCAATGGGCGCTCCTTGGCCTACGAGTTTGCGAATGGTCGCCGCACGAAGATGGTCGATCAAGGCGGCTTCGAGACGAGGTATCAATACGATGCGCTCGGACGGCTCGACATCCTGCGCGATGGCGCCGGGCAAATCATCACCGACTACGATTATGATGCGAACGGCCGACTTGCTCGGGAGATCCGTGCCAACGGGACGAGCACAAGGTATGCGTACGATCAGGCCGGGCAACTCACCGCGATCGAACATCGCGACGCGACGGACGCCGTGCAGTCGAAGTTCGACTACGAATACGACCAGGCGGGACGGCGAACCAGTATGACCACGCTCGACGGCGTTACGACCTACGAGTACGACGGAGCCGGCCGGCTGACATCAGTGACGTTGCCGAATTTGCATGTGATTGCCTATGACTACGACGCCGCGGGGAATCGGCGCACTTCACAGAATGGTTTCTCGACGACGAACTACGCCGTCAACGAGTTGAATCAATACACCGCGATTGGCTCGACCACGCAGGTGTTCGACTCCGCCGGCAACTTGGTCTCCGCCACCGGTCCCTACGGTAGCGTCAGCTATAGCTATGATGTCGAGGGGCGGTTGGTGGGCCAGATCACTCCGCAGGGAACATGGGCATACGAATACGATGCCATGGGAAACCGCATCGCTAGCACTCACAATGGCGTACGGACGGAATTCCTGATTGATCCGTTCGGGTTGGGGGACGTCGTGGGCGAGTACGACGGCAACGGCAATCCGCAGGCCCGCTATGTGCATGGACTCGGTCTCACTAGCCGTGTGGATGCAGCGGGCCTGGCCGCGTTCTATCAGTTCGACGCGGTCGGCAATACCACCCAACTGACAGGCGCCGATGGCGCTGTGCTGAATGCCTATAGTTACCTTCCGTTCGGCGAGTCTCTGGCCGCCAACGAGAACGTTGCCAATGAATTCGAATTCTCCGGACAGGCCGGCGTTGTTCGCGACGGGAGCGGCCTGGATTACCTGCGGAACCGTTGGTATTCGCCCTCGCAAGGACGGTTCACGCAGGCCGATCCGATCGGGCTCACGGGAGGGGCGAATTTCTACGCCTACGTCGGCAACAATCCGGTCAGCTTCGTCGACCCCACGGGACTCATGGATCCTGTGTCGGGAGGCGCATTGTTCTTGGGCGACTTTTACCTTTCATCGATCGGCGTGCCGGGCGCCTTTGCCGCCACGGTTCCCGGGAGCGGAGTGTCGCTGACTCAAATCGAAATCGCCGAGCTCCGCGGATTGGCGAACTTCCGACCGGCATCTCCCGGCGCTGGAATCGGCACGGGAGGGGCAGGCTTCCGCGCGCTGAATGCAAATCCAGCCAGGAATTTCCAGACCTTTTCACAGGCCCAGGTCGAGCGCGCGTTGGCGCGCCAGGCGCTGAACTCGGGCCTGCGCGCGGCGGCCCGCGGTGGCGCCTACGTCGCCATCGCCGCTGGAATCGTTTCCATCGCCCACTCAATTTGGGCCCTCGAAACGTTCGTCACCACAGGAAACGACGTCGGCTGCGTTCCCGGGGTGCCGGCGGCGATTCAGGTCTGCAATCCGGGCATCGACTTCTTGACTGGTAAGCACATTCAGTCGCTCAAAGTCACACAGGAGAATCCGGCGGAAGATCCGAACGACATTGTCGGCCCCACGGGTTATGGGCCGGACGGTTACATTCGCCCCGAGTCGCCGCTGGGTTACACGATCAACTTCGAGAACAAGGCAGATGCGGCAGGACCTGCCGCCGAAGTGTTTGTCACGCTGCAACTGGACAGCGAATTGGATCTCGATACTTTCGAGCTCACCGAAATCGGTTTCGGCGATCTGGTCATACCGGTTCCGGCGGGTCGACAAAGTTACAGCACGCGCCTCGATCTGACCACCACGCGCGGAGTCTTCGTGGATGCCAGGGCCGAACTGAACCGCGTGACGAGAACGGTTACGTGGACGCTGCAGGCGCTCGAGCCGGAAACCATGGATCTGCCCGGCGATCCTTCGGTCGGCTTCTTGCCGCCGAATAAAACATCGCCCGAGGGGCAGGGATTCGTCTCGTATCACGCTCGTGCGAAAGCGGGCTTGCCGAGCGGCACGCGCATCGAAGCGCAAGCGTCGATCGTCTTCGACACGAACCCGGCGATTCTCACGAACGTGGCCCTCAATACCCTGGACGACGGCACGCCGTCCAGCCACGTGCTCCCATTGCCGGCGCAGTCGCCACAAAAAAATCTGGTGCTCCGGTGGGACCAGTACGACGAAGCGGGCGGATCGGGCGTGTCGAGCGTCGACATTTACATGTCGGTCGATGGCGCGCCCGCCACGATGTTGCTGAACGATTTCGTGGGAACGACGGCCACGATTCCACTCGCCGTGAGTCACGTTTATTCGTTCTACACCGTCGCGCGCGACGGCGTCGGCCATGAAGAACTGCCGCCTCTTGTACCGGATGCAACCGTGCGGATCATACCTGGCGACACGAATTCCGATGGCGCCATCAACATTCAAGATCTCAACGGCATCCGCAATAACTTTGGCCAGCGCGGCCACAATATATTGGGCGACACTGACGACGATGGCGATGTCGATATCGCGGATCTGAACAACGTCCGAAACTATTTCGGCGCTACCACGCCGATCATTGCCGGGTCGCCCGGAGCGGTGTTGCCATCACGTCGCGAGGCACGATTCAATGATAACGGCTCGACCTTTCAACGGTTCGCCAATGCCAAAGCCACCAGCGCGCCATTGCCACGTCTA
>JALHLM010000090.1 GCA_022844585.1 Pirellulales bacterium
GCGGGGATGTTTCTGAGCCTCGTGCTGCTCACCGTCGTCGTCGAACGGCTGGTGATGCGACCGGCGTTTGATTCGCTCGAACGAACGCGCGCTGAGCGGGACCTCGCCCGAACGGTGGATGCACTGCAGCGAGACATTGACCTGCTCGATAACCAGGTCAACGATTGGGCCGCCTGGGATGAAAGTTACCAATTCGTCGCGGATCGGAATCAGGAGTTTATCGATGAGAACCTGGTGCCTGAGTCATTCTCAAATTCGCATCTCAACCTCATTTGCTACTTGAATCTCCAGGGCAATGTGGTTTGGGGTGAAGCTCGGGAGTCGGGCACTTTGCAGCAGTTTGAGATGCCTCAGTTGTTCCATCGCTTTCGCAATGGCGATCCCCTAGTCATTCATCAAAGCGTGGACGACACTCACAAGGGCGTTATCCTCACAGAACGGGGGCCAATGATCGCCGTGTCACGACCAGTAATTACGACGCGGCGCGAAGGACCAGTACGAGGCAGTCTCCTGATGGGGCGGTTACTAAGCACCGACGAGCTACAGGGAATTGCCGCTCGTACACGTGTCAACCTGAATGCCATGATTATTGGGCGCGACGCCGTGCCCGGTGAATTCGTGTTGGCGAAAGCCGCTGCTCCCCATCAATCCTCCTGGCTCGTGCCAGCCAGCGAGCAGGCACTGCATGCCTACCAAGTCCTCGATGACTTCTACGGGCGGCCGCTCATGTTATTCTGCGCTGTCGTGCCGCGAGAAATCTCGCAACAAGGCGCCTTCGCCGCGCAAGTGGCGACTTGGTCGAGCGTGATTGGTGGACTGGCACTGGTGCTTGGTCTGTGGATCATGCTCAAGCATCAAATCGTCTCACCACTCAGGAATCTGGCACAACATGCCGTGCGCGTGGGAAAACTAGACGATCTGAGCGCCCGGCTAAGGTATGCGCGTTGTGACGAAATTGGCACGTTGGCGCGGGAATTCGACTCGATGGTCGAACGTCTCGCGGAATCCCGAGAGCGCATCGCCGATTCCGCGCACCTGGCGGGCATGGCGAGAATCGCCACCGACACGCTGCATAATGTTGGCAATGCGCTCAACTCGGCGAACTGCAGTCTCGAATTACTGCAAGAGCGGCGTCGGGATACGAGTCTGAGTGGACTCGCTCGTGCGGCAGGGCTTTTGCAAGAACAGGACGAGCGGATTGGGCAGTTCTTCAGCGAAGACGCCCGAGGGCCGCAGTTGGCGAGATACATTGTTACCATTAACTCGCACTTGCAGCGTGATCTCGAAGCGGATGCGGTTGACTTGGAACGTCTGCATGAGGCGCTGCATCATATTCGCGACCTGGTACGAGCGCAGCAGTCCTGTGCGGCAGGAAATGGATTCTCGCAACCCGTAAGAGTGGCAAGTTTGTGTGATGGAGTACTGCGACTAGTAGCCCATGAGCTGGAGGCAGCTGGCATTCGTGTGATTCAGGAGTTCGACGACCTTCCTGAAGCGCAATTGGACAAGAACAAGCTCTCGCAAGTTCTGCTCAACTTTGTCAAGAATGCTTGGCAGTCGCTGGCAGCCAGGCCAGAAGGAGACCGCTTGTTGACGATTCGCGCCCTACGTGACGGCGAGGTTGGTCTCCGCGTTGAAATCGACGACAACGGCATCGGCTACGATCAGTCAGTCGGCGAGCGCCTCTTTCAGCATGGATTCACAACACGATCCAGCGGGCATGGTTTCGGCCTTCACTATTGCGCGAACGCAGCCATGGAAATGGGCGGGCACGTCGAGGCGCACAGCGATGGACTGAATTGTGGGGCGACGTTTGCGATCGTACTTCCGCACGTGTTTGCGGACGTCGCCTGGGAACCGGTTGGATAGATACAACTTTCGCAAAGGAATGTGGCGCGCGGGCAACAAGACCGAACGCCGGAGTGGAATTCATGGCTTCACAAGAACCGCTATTGACCGACGATTCGCCCTTCCACATTTTGGTGGTCGACGACAATCGTGAAATCCACGTCGACCTGATAAAGCTGCTCGCCGGCCCATCGAAAGAGGACTTGGCGGAACAGGAAGCAGCGCTCTTTGGCGATCCCACCCAAACGCAGAAGAGAAGGACCCAAGCGGCGTTTGAACTTACGTCGGCTTATCAGGGACAGGAAGCGCTCGAAAAGCTGGCGGACGCGCGCCGAGAAGGCCGCCCCTTTGGCATGGCCTTCGTTGATATGCGCATGCCACCGGGGTGGGACGGCTTGGAGACCATCGAACGATTGTGGCACGTCCAGCCCGATTTAGAAGTTGTCATTTGCACGGCTCACTCCGACCACAGTTGGCGGGAAGTCGTCGCACGGCTGGGACACACCGATCGTTTTCTGGTTCTGAAAAAGCCCTTCGATGGCATTGAAGCGCGTCAACTGGCCTGTTCACTCGCGATGAAAGCAAAGCTTAGGCGGGCCGATCGGGAGCAAATGAAGAACCTCGAGACGGCCGTCGAAGCAAGGACGAAAGAGCTCTGCGAGGCGAGGATCGTCGCGGAAAGTGCCAATCGGGCGAAGACGATTTTCCTGGCGAACATGAGCCATGAACTTCGCACGCCGCTGACCGCCGTGTTGGGCTATGCGGACCTATTGCTTGAAGCATCGCTGCCCGAACTAGAGCGAACCTCGCATGCGGCGGCTATCAAGCGTGCCGGCGATCATTTGCTGCGGATCATCAATCAGGTGCTCGACCTATCAAAGATCGAAGCGGGGCAGTTGCTGGTCGAGGAAGCCGAGGCTTCGTTGCCCGCGATCCTGACGGACGTAGAGCGTATCGCGCTGCCGCTTGCCCGAGACAAAGGCGTCCATTTTTCGATTCGCCTCGCAAGCCCCATCCCCAGCCGCATCTGGATCGATGCAGTGCGCCTATCCCAAATCGCGATTAACCTCGTGGCCAACGCGATCAAATTCACGGACGCGGGCAGCGTGACCGTCGTAGTAGATGCTGCACAGGTCGAAGGAACGCAGCTCTGCATTGACATCGAAGACACAGGTATTGGCATCGACAAGGCGTTCGTCGAGCGGCTGTTTGTACCTTTTACGCAAGTGGACATGAGCGTGACGCGGCGGCATGGCGGGACGGGGCTCGGGTTTTCGATCAGCCGAACACTCGCGCAGTTGATGGGCGGTGATGTGACGTTACTTCGCTCCGTTTGTGGAGTCGGTTCGACGTTTCGCGTCCTGCTTCCTCTCCGCCGATCCAAGGCAGCGGTGGGAGTGAATCAAATTGACGGGTGTGTCTTCAAATCGACCGCAAGTCCGTTGCTGCAGACTTCGTTGCGTTGCCGCATTGTGCTGGCTGAGGACAGCCCGGAGAATCAACGCTTCCTGGCCACCGTATTGCGAAAGGCCGGTGCCGACGTGACATTGGCCTCAAACGGGCGCGAAGCGTTGGACTTGGTTACAGCCGCCGAGGCTACAGGAAGCCCCTACGATTTGTTGATTACCGATGTTCAAATGCCGATCCTCGACGGCCTTACATTGGCCAAGGAACTGCGCCGCGGCGGCTCAACCCTGCCAATCATTGCACTGACAGCGCATGCCATGGAAGTCGACCGGCAACGCTGCTTCGAAGCAGGGTGCAACGACTATGCAAGCAAGCCAATTTCGCGTGCGACGCTCATCGACGCTTGCTCTCGATGGCTTCCGAGTGTCGCGCCGACCAGCGAGGCATTCGCTGCAGGATAGGCCTTTCGGACGCGCTTACCTGCCATGTGGGCCTCCGTGGGTCCTTCGCGGAGATTGCCTCGACGGTCCCTGAAAAGCGCTCCGCGTGCGACTTCGAGCCTGATATCGCGTCGCGACGTGCTCCGCGCCGGCGGTTTGAAAACGATAGGGCGTGAACAAGATGGCAGACAGCACGCCGCTCGACAGTCGGCAGAGTGATCGTCGAAATATTGAGCGAATCCTTATCAGCGTCCGCCGGGCAAGTCCCTGATTTCTAGATTTGTTGGATAAGCTGCGGCTGTCAAGGTCGGATGCAAGCATTATTGGAGTGCTTTCCGTGCGCTATGTGGGACAAGGCGTCGATCGTGGTTTCTGGAATTCACCGCTGGCAGCGCCACCCAAAAGGCCATCGCAGGTTGCGAGTCGTGAAGTAAAATGCGTGTTGGACGCAGCAGCCATATGACGCCAATGATGCGAGGTCAGCATGCCACTTCCTTTTCGCTTTTCAAGTCCCCGCGCAGCTCGTCTCGTCACGTCATTCGCCAACGGTGGCCCGATTCAGATTTCGGCTCAGGTCTATTCTCGGCCGTGGTCCCAAGACGAACTGTTGCAGGTCGCCGGCGCAGCCCTGTTCGCAGCTTTCGAAGCGGGATCGGCCGCTAATCACGATACGGCGAAGCAACTCGAGCAGCTCGCTGCGGAGACGCCTGATCAAGTCAAGCGTCGACGCCGCCTCGAAACACTCGCCGCGGCGACGATGATGCGGCGCTGGACTCGACTGGTCATGGACGAGCGATTTGACGAGAACTACGAGACCGAGATTTCCGCCGTGGCTGCGTTGGACGACGTCGAGGCCGGAGGCGAACTGTCGCAGGAAAGCGTTGACCAGGCTTGCAAGGATAGCCGCGACGACGCAGGATATGGAACCGTGGCGTTCAGCGAACCGATTGCGGCGTTCAGCCCGACCCCAGCCACCTCCGCCGGCTCGGCGCGCTTCGTCACCATTGTCCTGCGTAGCGGCGCGAAGATCGTGGCGGTTGAAAAGTCGCGGATTAGGGTCGAGTAGGTCCAAGCCGCCGCCTGAGCGCGAACGGGCGATGGAGCGCCCTACATGCGGCAACATTGCAGGCCGAGCACATCGCCACTACCCACGTTCGACGAACAACGTTCCCACCGCGCGAGAGTTCGCTACTTCGCGATCCGTGCGCAATGAAGTAGCAGCTCCAGCATGCCAGTTGCGCAATACCTAGATTTCCCATGCGTGAATGGGGGAGGATTAACCTCGCTAACAAGGGCAATTCACCGAGCTCCACGGCGAATGCGGGAATTGGCACGAAACTTGCGTTTTTTCTTTGCGCTGCACAATCGTTGAGCAGGCGCACTTGCCAAGACGAGTGGCAGCAATGAACAGGCGGCACGTTCATGTCTGAAGATTCGGCCACGCGCGACGAGCGCGAGGTGACCATTCAGCTACTTGACCCGGCGATGTTCCGGCCCGTGAAGTCGTGGAAGTTCTCTGGACAGGAGACGATCACGATCGGGCGCTCGGAAGATCAGGATGTCGAGTTAGTCGATGCCTACGTCTCGCGGAATCACGCCAACCTCCATTTTAAGGACGACCGCTGGCTGTTGATTTCATTGGGACGCAATGGCGTGCTGGTGGGCAACCAGATGGTGACCGACTATGCGGTCGGCGACGATGTCCGCTTCCGCCTCGGCACGCAAGGCCCCTGGCTGCGATTCAGCACCGCTGCGGAACGCGAGGAAGCGTTGTCGACGGTGTTGATCGACACGCTGCCTGCGCCGGAGTTTCGGGTCGACGAACGCCGAGTGCAAAATGAGGTGGGGGAAATCGCATCCGGCGAATACTTTCAGGAATTGCAGCAACGGGCCAAACGTATGCGCCGGCAACGCGACGAGGCATAGTACACTGCTGCGAGCCTGATGCCTTCCTCAGGCACTTTGACGAACGATCCGGGGAAATCTCGCTTGCCCAAAATCATCTCCACCCACTCCTTCCGCGGCGGCACGGGAAAGTCCAACACGACGGCGAACCTGGCGGTGTTGACGGCGCGGCAAGGTTTTCGCGTCGGTATGGTCGATACCGATATTCAATCGCCCGGCATTCACGTGCTCTTTCGCATGAGCGAGGAGCAGATGCCGAAATCGCTCAACGACTACCTCTGGGGCAAATGCCGCATCGAGGAAACGGCCTACGACGTCACGGAGCGTGCGATTGGCAACGTCCTCGAGGACGCCGAACGGCCTCGCTTGTTCTTGATTCCGTCGAGCCTTAAGACCGGGGAGATCGCCCGCATTCTTCGCGAAGGCTACGACGTGTCCCGGCTCAATGACGGGATCCAGGATTTGCTGAAGCGATTGCGGCTGGACTTCTTGTTCATTGATACGCATCCCGGCGTGAACGAAGAAACGCTGCTTTCCATCGCCGTGTCGGACATGCTGGTGTTGATCGTGCGCCCCGATCAGCAAGATTTCCAGGGCACCGCTGTGGCCGTCGAACTTGCCCGGAAGCTGGAAGTTCCGGAGATGTTCATCATCGTCAACAAGGTGCCGTCCGGCATGGATCCGGATGCGCTCAAGCAGCGGGTCGAAGCGATGTATTCGGCGGACGTCGCGGCGGTGTTGCCACTGAGCCTGGAGATGGCTCACACGGCCAGCGGCGAAATCTTCGCGAATCGCTATCCCACGCATCCGTTAACGCGCGCACTGGAGACGGTGGTTCAACGCATCGTGCGCTGATCCGCCCGCGCCCCTCAGGGAGTTACCTCGCCGTGACCGCGCCTTCCAAGAACAATGAGCTCGATTTGCTCGTTGGCCGCATGAAAGCGGCCGCGGCGCCGTTGCGGGAAGTGCTCCGCGAAGTCCACGGGCGCTTTGCGGGCAACGACGAGGGGAAAGTCGCCGACTACATCCCTGAGTTGGCCAGGGCCGATCGCAATTGGTTCGGCATCTCCATCGCGACCACCGACGGACAGGTGTTCGAAGTCGGCGACTGCCAGCAACTCTTTACGATCCAGTCGATCTCCAAGCCCTTTGTGTATGGACTGGCATTGGAGGATCACGGCCTCGAGCATGTCTTGAGCAAGGTCGGCGTCGAACCAACCGGCGAGGCCTTCAATGCGATTGTGCTTGACGAAGGCTCGAATCGCCCGTTCAACCCCATGGTCAATGCCGGGGCGATCGCCACGGCGGATCTGGTCAAAGGAAAGGACTATCCGGAGCGCGTCACGCGGCTGCTCGCGATGTTTCGCAAGTATTGCGGGCGCGAGATGTACATCGACAACTCGGTGTTCATGTCCGAACGCATGACCGGCCACCGCAACCGCGCGATCGGTCACTTGATGCTGAATTTCGGCATGGTGGGCGAGCGGGTCGAAGAGTCGTTGGAACTCTACTTCCAGCAATGCTCCGTGCTGGTGAACTGCCATGATCTGGCGATCATGGGCGCCACGCTGGCCAACGGCGGCGTCAATCCGATTACGGGCGAGCGGGCCATTCAGCAACCCTACGTCAAGTACCTGCTGAGCATTATGCACTCGTGCGGGATGTACGACTACGCGGGCGAATGGGCGTTTCGCGTCGGCATTCCCTCCAAGAGCGGCGTCGGCGGCGGCATCGTGGGCGCCATCCCCGGCACGTTTGGGATCGCCGTTTATTCGCCGCCGTTGGATGCCAAGGGAAACAGCGTGCGCGGGATTCAGGTCTTTCAGGAGCTTTCGCAGCGTTTCGGACTGCACGTCTTCGAAAGCGGATTCAACGGCCAGCAAATGGGCGACTTGCTAGCGCCGGTGCGGGGTGGAGCATAGTTGCCGTATCCAGATATCGAACCGCTTATTTCTTCGGCGTCGGCGGTACCGGCGGCAAGCGTTCGAGTGAATTTTCGACCGGCTCGGCGTAACCCATGACTTGGGCGTAGGGGCCATGGCTGACGACCGGGGGCCGGTGACGCATCACGTAGTTCAGGCCTGGGGCGGGGCGCGTCAACGAATCCCGGCGGGCCGCATCGAAATACGCCTTGCTAGGCCAGGGGCCTTCCGCCAGGTACACCTGGTTCGCTTCGAGCAACGAGCCCTTCTCGAAGTGGACGTTCTTGATAGCAAAGGCGTACTCCGCCAGCGAACGATAGTACCGGCTGTCGGAATCGGCGAGACGTTGCTGAGCGTCTAACAGCAGATCGAGTAATCGCGGCTTCTCCGCTTCGTCCGCATTTTGATAGATCGCTTCGAGCGCTTGCAATTGCTGATACGCCGCGTGACGTCGGTTGTAGTACGTTTGCGCAACGACGTAGGCGCGCCGGGTTTCCGCGACCGCGTTGCTTAAGTCGGATAGGATCTCGTGCTGCTGCTCGGCAAGAATCATCCGTTCGCGCGCTAGCCGCAACGTCGCGTTGCGCACGGCGGCGTTCGCCTGGCGGAAGCCGAGGGGCATGGAGAACTCCATCCCCACGTCCCATTCCTGGAAATTGCCGCCCGTCAGATTCTGATACGCGCTGTCGAAGGCGTAGTCGCTCCGTTCGGAATCGAGCAGGTCATGCCCCAGACCGCGGAACCGCTGCCGCGCGACGGCGTCCATCCGCGGCAACAGAAAATTCCGCGCGGCGCTGAGCTCCAATTCCCGCTTGCGAATTCTCCAGCCTTGCCGGCGAATCTCCACGCGCCGCGTTAGCGCTTCGGAGACCGCCTCGTTCCAGGCGAACTCGATCCGGGCTTGGGGCGGATCGCTCACCGGACGCAGCAACTCGCCGTCGTTGGCCAGTAGGCCCATCGCGCGGCGCAGGCGGCGCTCGTGCGTGTAGACGCCGCCGGTGCCTTGAAACAGGTTCGAGTTGGACTTTTCGATCGGGCGGCCAGCGAGCGCGATCTGTACTTCGGCGTCCAGGCGGAAATACTGTTCGCGGGCCTGCGCTTCTTGATCCGCGTCGCCGCCTCGGCGTCCGGTCATGAAATAGGCATGCACTTCCTGCCAGGTCTTCAGCGCGCGATTGCGGGCCGCCATCTTTGCGTCGAGATCTCGAAACGCGAAGTACAGCTCCCAGTAGGCGCTCTCCGTATTGCTGACGAGATCGCGGACGCCGGATTCGAACTCGGCGAGACTGATATCGGCGTTGAGTCGGGCCAGAACGACGCCAGCATAAATTCCGGGGGCGCTGCGCGGGCCCGCGATGCGATTAAAGTTGGCGCCATACCCTTGGAGCAACGGCTGTCGCAGCTCTCCCTCGACATACGTTCCCCACGGCAAATTGGGGGCGTTGTTCGCGGGCGCGTTGTTGAAGTTGTAGTCCGTCACATTGCGGAGCGCCATCTGCGTGCCGAACGCGCTCCGCTTACCGATTTCCAGATTGTACGTTCCGATGTCTTGTAGAAAGAGCGCGGGAGCACCGTTCGGACCCGCGGGAATGCCGAGCGCCTGAAACTGGTTGTTGAGCGGCCGGTCGTTTTTCTGGAAGAAGAAGGTGGCCGCCAGCGAGGCGTCGAACTCGCTCAGCGCGCCTTCTACGCCGAGTCTCGGCTCCGAAGTGACGATCGACGGATCGTTGATCGTGTGGACGCCCTCCGGGTCGCGCAGCACTGAACCGCCCAAGTCGCGGACCACGTCTGAATTTGCCAGCGTGATCTGGATCGCCTCTTCGAGCGTCAGGTCGCGGAACTTCGGGGGAAGATTCGCGTCCAGCAGGTTCGGGGGCGGCGCCGCCATGGCCGCCGCATCGATCGGAGCACACGCCGCGGGGTCTTCGATTTGCAGATCCACGCGACGTCCGCGATTTGCACTCGGAGCGGGCGTCTTGGTGGGCGGATGCGAGGTGGCGCAGCCGGCCAGCATCAGCAACAGCCACGTGAGCTGACGCGTCGCGCACCCGGCTGCTGTGCCCATTGTTCCCACCCGTAAACTCCCTGGCCGTCCGCGGCGAACGATGAATCGATGCAACAGCTTCTACCGGTCCACCTTGTGTCATCGGGTAACCGATCCAGTCGCCACAAGCGGAATACGGGGCATAATGGGCGGAATCCCCCTAATCGGCGCGAAGTGGCGCAAACTTTCCGGGTTGCAGGGAAGGATTCGGGGCGATCTGCCGACGGCGGGTCACGTTGGCGCCCGCTGACATCAAGGCGATGAAACTCCGCTTGGGAGGTGCGACGCCGGTTGGGAAGCCTAGGAAAGCAACCGAAGTGGCGAGACGGTCCATCGCGTTGTGGCTATAGTGGAGGAGTTCGCAACATCGCTTCCTGATTTGCTTCCGTCATCGCGCATGGCAACCCTATGGCCGGCGAAGTCACCGATTCCGGCGCGCCGGTCAGCACCGCACGGTGGCGCGAAGTTGACGAATTGTTGGCTGCGACGGCGGCCGCGGCCAGGTCTCCCGGTGACGATCAAGCTTTTTACACCGTCCTCATCCGTCGCTCGCTGCAGGCGTTAGACGCCGCTTCGGGAGCGGTCTGGCGACTGCAAGCTGACGGAAGTCCAACGCGAGTTTGCACGCACAATATTGGCGAAAGCGAGTCCGTCGCTTCGATCGACGAATGGCTAATTACCTGGATGGCACGCCAAGGAAGTCCGGGCGTGCTTCGTGCTCAAGCGCGCGTGGCGGCTGACGTCTTGAATCCGCTGGACAGTGCGCTCGTGTTCGGCGCAATCATGGACGACGACGCGCGGCCGTTGGCCGTAGTCGCGCTAGCCTTGCCAACGGAAATGGCAGTTTCTGCGCACGATGCAACGCTGGAAGTGTTCACCGCTTTTTGTGAGTTGGCGGCGGATTACGAACGACGCAATGCGTTGAGGAAATTGCAACGGCAGCGGCGATTACAGCAAGCGCTCGAAGATTTCGCCGTCGCGATTCAACGGCCGGCCGATGTCGAGGCCACGGCCTACGCCATTGTCAACGAGGGACGGCGCATCGTGGGTTGCGACCGCGTGTCGCTCGTGACGATCCGGCGTCAACAACCGCGCACCCGCGCGGTCAGCGGCGTCGACGTACTGGAACGACGCGGCGCCACATTGCGAATGTTGGAGACGCTCGCCCAGGGCATCGCCCGCAACGGCGAGCCGATCCATTTGCATCGCGACCAATCGGTCGGAGCTGAGGATCTCTTGGAGGTTGCCGAGTCCTATCGCGACGTATCGCTGGCGCGGCGACTCGACGCGCTGCCCTTGTTCGGCCCGCCAAGTCTCGACGAACAACCACGACGCGTCTTGGCAATGCTGTTTCTGGAATGGTTCACGGCCGGGGCCGACGCGAACGACGTTGAGGATACGACCATCGGCGCTGTGCAGCGCCTGTCGGAAAGCTCGCTCGCGAACGCACTCACACGGGACGCCATCCCGTGGGCAGCGGCTTGGCGGCGCGTCGACAACTGGCTTTCGTCACGCGCAGAGCGGCGTAACTTTCGCGCACTCGCCATCGTCCTAACCGTTTGCGGCCTGGTCTTGTTGGGCATCTTCATTCCCGCGGAGTTGACGGTCTCTGCACGCGGGCGTTTGCAACCCGTCGTGCGCCGAGCGATCTTCGCCCCTTCCGACGGCGTCGTCGCCGAAGTGCTCGTGGACCATGGCGAGCGCGTCGAAGCGAATCAATTGCTCCTGCGCATGGAAAACGCCGCGCTCGCGCTCGAAACCGCGCGCCTGACGGGAGAACTGGCCACGGCCGAGCAGCAGTTGCGTTCCGTGCGCGCCGAGCGTTGGAGCGAGTCGCCGAATCGCGAACAACTCCCGCAGGATGCCGGTCAGTTGGCCGCGCAGGAAGAATCTTTGATGGCGCTCGTCACAAGCTTGACGGCGCAGCGGCAAATCGCCGTACAGCAAGAGAGCGAGCTCGAAGTAACGAGCCCCATCAAGGGAAGTGTCGTCACCTGGCGCGTTTCTGAACTGTTGCGTGCGCGCCCCGTGGCACGAGGGCAAGAACTACTAACGGTCGCGGATGAAACCGGAGATTGGTTCCTGGAGTTGGACGTGCCCGATCGGCAAATCCGGCAGATTTTGCAAGCGCAGGCCGCCAGCGAGGCGCAACTCGAAGTTCCGTTTCGGCTTTCGACCGATCCCGCGACAACGCACGTTGGCCGCTTGCGCAAAGTGGCCGGGGCGACGCAGCCCATCGAAGGCGCCCAACTCGCGGTGCCGGTCGAAGTCGACTTTGACAAACAACAAGTCGCGAACTTGCGGCCGGGCGTCGAAGTCACCGCGCGAATCCGTTGCGGGCGACGGTCGATCGCCTATGTTTGGCTGCATGAAATCTGGGAGTGGATGGCAGCGCGTATTTGGTAGGCGGTGATTTCCGAGGGCCCTTGCAGATGAATTGGAAGTTGTTATTCGCCGTGCTCGTGTGGATGTCAGCACAGGCTGCGCCAGCCGATGAAATGCGCGTGGAGAACGTTGGGCTGACGCTGATCGACAAGGCCGACGTCCCGGTCCGCGAGGCGGGCGCGTTGAGCGAGATCTGCGTGCGAGAAGGCGATGCCGTGCAAGCAGGGCAAAAGTTGGCGCAGCTGGAGGACGTCGACGCACAACTGCAACTTTCACGCGCGCGGATCGCCGCGGATGAAGCACAACACTTGGCCGAGAACGACGTTCCATTGCGGCTGGCCCAGAAGGCTCTCGAACTGGCGGAACTGGATCTACGGCGCGCGCAAGAGTCGATCGAGCGATTTCCGAAGAGCGTCTCCGCATCACAATTGGATCGGTTGAAATTGACCGTGGAAAAGGCGCAGTTGGAAATCGAGTTGGCGCGCCGCGAGCAAACTTCCGCCGCGAACAAGGCGAAGGCGGCGCAGAACGAAGTCGAGTTGGCTTTGGCCTTGTTGCAGCGCCGCTCGGTGCTGTCGCCGCTCCGGGGCGTCGTCAACGAAATCAAAGGCCATCCGGGCGAATGGTTGACGCCCGGGGAGATGCTCATCCGCGTCGTCAACGTGGATCGACTGCGCGCCGAGGGCTTTGTTGTCGCGGATCAGATCACCGGTTCGTTGGTCGGCCGTGAGACGCGATTGCAAGTGAAGTTCCCCGGCGAGCGTGTCGAGGAATTCTCCGGCCGCGTGACCTATGTCAGTTCCGAGGCCAATCCTGTCAATGGCAGCGTGCGGATCAGCGCGGAGATTGAGAATCGCGAGCTGTTGCTGCGACCGGGACAGTCCGGCACGTTGATTCTCGGCGCCGCAGAGACAGCTCCGTGAGCGCCGCATCAAAGGTCCGCGGGGAAGGCGCTACCGAGCGTCCGGTGCGACTGGCGGCGCGCCGCGATGTGGCCTCATTCCCAATGGAATTCCGCGGTCGCCGCTACTGGCATCTCAAGGATCCTGTGTCCTTGCGTTACTACCAGTTGCGCGAGGAAGAACACTTCGTGTGGGGGTTGTTGGATGGACAACGCAGCTTGCATGACATCGCCGCGCTCGCGAATGAACGCTTCGCGCCGCGGCGTCTGCAGGACTCGCAACTGTACGGATTTCTGGCGTTGCTGCACCGCGAGGGCCTGGTGGCGGCCTTATCCGCGGACCAAGGCGAGCGCCTGCTGGAACGCGGGCGCATGAAGCGGCGCGAAGCCTGGCTTGCGCTGTTGACGAATCCCTTGGCGATTCGCTTTCGGGGAATCAATCCCGATCGCCTGCTAAGTTGGATGAGTCGTCACCTGGACTGGTTGTTTCATGGCGGCGCACTGGTATTGTTGGCCGTCTGCCTGCTGGCCGCGGCGACGTTGCTCATTCCACGCTGGAGTGAGTTCGTCGCCGGCATCCCGAATGCCCAGGCTTTTTTTCAGGGCGACAATCTGCTTTGGCTCGCCATCGCGTTGGCGCTCGTGAAGATCGTCCACGAACTCGCACACGGCCTCGCCTGCAAACACTTCGGCGCCGAGTGTACCGAACTGGGATTGATGTTGCTGGTGTTTACGCCGTGCTTGTATTGCAACGTGTCCGACGCCTGGACGCTACCGAACAAATGGCAACGCATCTTAGTTAGCGCCGCGGGCATGCTCGCGGAACTGGCGCTCGCCGCCTTGGCGACGTTCGCGTGGATCTGGACGGAGCATGGCGCGATTCATTCGCTGTCACTTCGAGTCATGCTCGTCTGCTCATTCGGCACGCTGCTGCTCAACGGAAATCCGTTGCTGCGCTACGACGGCTACTACGCGCTTGCTGATTGGCTGGAGATTCCGAATCTGCAGGCGCAGTCGTCCGACGCGCTGCGGCGCGTGGCGGCCCGCTGGCTGCTGGGGATCGAACTGCACGCCAAGCGATTGGATACATCGTCCCCCTCACTCGGTCTGGCACTCTACGGTCTGGCATCATTGGTCTACAGGATCGTGGTGTTGACCGGCGTTGTCTGGTTCCTGTATTCCGCCTTGATCCACAACGGTTTTCGAGGTCTCGGGAATTTGTTGCTATTGGCAGCAGGCGGCGCCGCGATCGCGCAAATCGGTCGTCGCGCGGCGATCTGGCTCGCCAAGCCGTGGGAGTCGAGAGGATTCCGATTCACGCGACGGTCCTGGGTTGGCGTCGGCCTGGCAGTCGGATTGCCGCTGCTCTTATTCGTGCCGTTGCCGTGCCGCGTGAGCGCCCCCGCGGTCTTGCGGCCGCGCGACCAAAGCGCGGTTTACGCTCCGGTTGCTGGGCAACTGGTCACTGCCGTGGAAGAAGGTGACGAGTTGGCTCGCGACACAGTGTTGGCGACATTGCACAATCGCGAGCTATCCCGCGAGATCATGTCGTTAACGGGCCAGCGCGCCGTCCAAGTGCAGCAAAT
>JALHLM010000091.1:0-4692 GCA_022844585.1 Pirellulales bacterium
GGGCTGCGCTGTTTGTCTTGTTGCGGGATGGTTCTGGGCCGGGTGGGGGCGGTAGAATGGGTTTGTTATCTATGCGCTCCGGGCGCTGACGCTTCCGGCTCAAAGGTTGCTTGCACTCTGCGGCCGATGCTAAGCCAGAATCTCGCGCACGACGTTGCCATGCACGTTGGTGAGCCGTCGGCGAATGCCGTTGTGGTAGTAGGTGAGGCGCTCGTGGTCGATGCCCAGGAGATGGAGCACCGTGGCATGGAAGTCGTGCCAGTGGACGCGATTCTCCACCGCCTTGTAGCCGACGTCGTCCGTCGCGCCGTAGCTCAAGCCACGTTTCAGGCCCGCGCCGGCCAGCCAGACGGTGAAGGCGTGCTGATTGTGATCACGCCCCTTGCCGACGACGTCATCCGCCGATTGCGAAAACGGCGTGCGGCCGAATTCCGTCGTGCAAAGCACGAGCGTATCTTCCAACAGCCCGCGCCGGCGCAGGTCCTTCAAGAGCGCCGCGACCGGTTGATCAATCCTCGCCGCTTCCTGACTGTGATTGAGTTTCATGTCCTCGTGACCGTCCCAGTTGCGGCGAGGGCTGCCGAAGGTGCCGCCGGAGAAGAGTTGCACGAACCGCACGCCGCGCTCCAACAGCCGGCGGGCCATCAAGCATGCGCGTCCGAAATCGGCGGTTTCGGCCTTCTCCAGTCCGTACAGGGATTGCGTCTCGGCGGTTTCACGGGCCAGGTCCGCAACTTCCGGCACGGCCATTTGCATCCGCGCCGCCATCTCGTAGGACTGCATCCGCGCTGCCAAGGGATCGGCGTCCTGATGTTCCGCGAGATGTCGGCGATTGAGCGTTTGCAGCAACTCGCGCGTGGCGGCTTCCTGCGACGCGGCAATCGGGCGCGCGGCGAACAAATCGTCGATCGGCGTCCCACGCGCTCGGAGGACGACGCCTTGATGCCGCGCGGGCAAAAAGCCGTTCGACCAGTTGATTGAACCGCCGGCCGGAAATTCTCGCGAGTCCGGAATCGCCACGAATGCCGGCAGATTGTCGGTCTCGGCGCCCAGGCCATAGGAGAGCCAGGAACCGAGCACCGGAAAACCGTTCAAGCGAAAGCCCGTGTTTTCCTGGAACGTGGCGGGCGTGTGGTTCGACGTTTCCGCGTACATCGAATGGATTAACGTCAACTCGTCGATCTCTTCGCCAAGATGCGGGAACAGATCGCTGACCCAACGCCCGCTTTCGCCGCGCTGGTGAAACTCCCAGTCCGGCGCGCGCAATAGGCCGACCTGGCCAAAGAACACGTCGGGGCGCTCGTCGGCGACCAGCGACTTACCGTGCAGGCGGATCAACTCCGGCTTGTAGTCGAAGGTGTCGAGGTGGCTCATCGCGCCGCAGCAGCAGATGTGAATCGCCCGCTTGGCCTTCGGCTCGTGATGCGGCGGCAGATCGTCGGCCTCGCCGGGAATCGTGGCGGCGCGAAGCGAGTTGTCTCGCAGCATGAGCCCCGCCAGCGCGGCGCTCCCCAGGCCATGCTTGACCCAAGAGAGAAAATCGCGGCGATCGCCGACATCAAAGCCAGATTCAATCGACATACAGAAACTCGTTGCTATTGAGAATTGCGCGCGTCAGTGCGCCGGCGTCTTGTTCCCGTACGACGTTCGTCGCGGCTTCAAGCTCCTCGATCGTGGGCTCGCGAGCATAGGCGAGTTGGAATGCTCGTCGCACCTGTGCTTCGGCCTCGCTGCCCGCCTCGCGTACTATGCGCTCGGCGAAGCGGTCCGCGAGATGCAGTGAAAACGCGTTGTTCATCAGCGAAAGCGCTTGCAAAGGCGTCGTGGTCACGGCGCGCCGCGGCGACGTGGCGGAAGGGTCCGGGCAATCGAACACGTCGAGCATCGCGCTCCGCCCGCTGCGGGCCCAGACGCGATAGAGCGTACGCCGCCGGAACTGATCGAGGTTCGTTTCGTCCGGAGCATAGAGATGCGCCGCCGTGCCGATGGCGACGGAGATTTTCATATCCTGGTCGCCGGGGCCGCCCAGTCGATCATCGAGAACGCCGGCCACGGAGAGCATGGCGTCGCGAACGGCTTCGGCTTCTAAGCGTCGCGTCGGTCCGCGCCAGAGCAGGCGATTGTCCGCGTCGACCTTGATCGCATCCAAGTCATGCCGCCAGGCCTGACGATAGGCGGCCGACGTGACGATCAAGCGATGCAATGGTTTGAGGCGATACCCTTGCTCGGAGAACTCGGCGGCCAACCAATCCATCAGCGGCTGATTCGTCGGGCGTCCGCCGTTGAAGCCGAAATCGTTCGGCGTATCAACCAAGCCGGCGCCGAAGTGATAGTGCCAGACGCGGTTGACCATGACACGGGCAAAGAGCGGGTTGGCGGGATCGGTAATCCAACGCGCCAGCGCCGCGCGGCGTTCCGGCTCCGGCGCATCGCTGGCAAGACTCCAATCCGGCGATACGCTCGACAACGACGCAATGCCGCGTGGCGAGACGATCTCACGCGGCAACGCGGGATCGCCGCGCGCTAGAATATGCGTCGGATCCGGTGCTTTCGTCGTCAGCGCGTAACAGCGAGGTGGATGCAAACGCGTGAGCGCAGCGTCCAATGCCGCGATTTCTCCCGTGATGGAGTCGTAACGCGCGCGTTCTGCTTCATCGAAGCCGGCACGCAATTCCTCGTTGGAGACGGTGTTGCCGGCGGCGACGGCGACTTCCTCCTCCGTCAGTGCGCGATCGTAGAGCGCGGCCGATTCGATCGTCCCCGACAACAGTTTGCCGCGCGAAATGGGAGCATGCCGCAGACCGAACACGACCTGGGCTTCGCCCACGGCGAAACCTGGCGGCTTCGAGGTGTTGTAGTCTTCGCCGTAGCGTTGGCCGTCGCGGTAGCAGACAATTCGGCCTTCGTCGTCGTAAGTAATGCAAACATGAACGAAGCGATCTTGCACCACGTCTTCGCCGGGGCCTTGGAAACTCTGCGTGCGCACGAATCCTTCGCTTCCCGCCATCCATTGGCGCGGCTCGCGTTCGCCGTAGACGATCGCGTCAAACAGACTGCCGTCCGGCTTTTGAATGCTGATCGCCGCGCCGCCTTGCTGGGCGAGGTCATTCAACCGCACGCGGACTTCCAGCGACTTCGCCTGGATTTCGCGCGGTAGCGGCGCGGTCGAAGCGTAAGCGTCCTCGCCGTTGAGTTCCAATCCGCGCGCCGTGCGCACCGCGCCGCCATGCAGCGTCAGTTCGGCCTCGGGGGCGAATGATGCGCCGTCGCGAAAATCCCACGCCCGGTAGGGATGCAAATCCGCGGGATGTCGGGACTTTTCCGACAGCAATCGCGTTTGCACCGGCTCCACGAGCGCGGCGAGTTCGTTAGAAAGATCAGCGCGGCGCTGCTTGGCCGCTTGAATCGCCTCGTCGCGGGCGCC
The DNA here is from genome assembly GCA_022844585.1 of Pirellulales bacterium. Lineage (GTDB taxonomy): Bacteria > Planctomycetota > Planctomycetia > Pirellulales > JALHLM01 > JALHLM01. Next base: position 3,425 of record JALHLM010000091.1, read on the forward strand.
GCGGGCCGCCAGCGACTCCAAATCGCGCTCGCCGTGCCGCACGCCCGCAAGCGCCGCAACGAGTTGATAGTACTCCTGCTGCCGAATCGGATCGAACTTATGATCGTGACAGCGGGCGCATTGGACGGTGAGTCCCAGGAACGTCTGCCCGACGACGCCGACCAGGTCTTCGAGTTCATCCTGGCGCACGACGGCCCGCATCGCGTCGCTGATCTGCCCTTGCCCGACGGTGTCGTACGCGCCGGCGACGAGAAAGCCCGTGGCGATGGCCGCTTCGAGATCGTTGGGCTTCAAAGCGTCGCCGGCGATTTGCAAGCGCGCGAATTCGTCGTACGGCAGATCCGCATTGAGCGCGTCGACGACCCAATCGCGATACGGCCAGGCGTGCTTGCGAAATTCGTCGAACTCAAAGCCGTTGCTCTCGCCGAAGCGGACCACGTCGAGCCAATGCCGCGCCCAGCGCACGCCGTATTGCTGCGAAGCGAGGAGGCGATCGACCAGTTTTTCGTAGGCGTCCGACGATGCATCCGCCTCGAACGCGGTGACTTCTTCCGGCGATGGCGGAAGTCCTAGCAAATCGAACGACAATCGCCGGATCAACGTGCGCCGATCCGCCTCGGGCGCTGGAGTCAGTCCGCGTTCGGTCAATCCGTGCAGAGTGAAGCGATCGATCGCGTTGCGTGACCAGGAGGATGCATCGTCCGGCGGTTGTGGTCGCGCCACCGGCTGCAGCGACCACCAGTCATAGCCCGCTCGGGCGTCGCTCGAATAGCGAAAGCGATCGATCTCGCCAGCGCCCCACACTGCGCCGGATTCAATCCAGCCACGCAAGATCGCGCGTTCATGGTCTGCCAGCGGATGCTCCGGCGGCATCTCCTCGGCAGCGATGCGTTGCCAGAGCAAACTCTCGTCCAGCTTGCCGGCTTGGTACGCCGCGCCACTGTCGCCACCGGCGAGCGCCGCGTCGACCCGCGTGAGATCCAATCCGCCGCTTTTGTCGCTAGGGTTGTGGCAGGCGAGACAACGCCGGGCGAGCAATGGAGCGACAACGCTATCGAAATGCTCCGCTGGCTCCGCGCCGTGCGCCGCCACGGCGATAAGCAACAACCATCCGGCGGCAAACAGCGAGCGGACCGTCATCGGAGGTGGGACCAATCGAGGAGAGGAGCAAGCGAGCTCTCCCATTGTCTCTGATGCGACGCGCGCCGACAAGCTTGTAATTGTAGAGCCGGAAGCGGGAGCGCCCGGAGCGCGGCGGTGTCCGCGTT
>JALHLM010000091.1:4702-14436 GCA_022844585.1 Pirellulales bacterium
AGCGCGCGGTAGACAGCGTTTTTTTCCAGCTTGCTCCGGGCGCTGACGCTTCCGGCTCCAGGAAATTCGAGTGCGGCGACTTTGTTCAGTCCTCCACCCCCACCTTCATCTCGTCCGAGTTCCCCTTCAATTCCGGCGCGTACATCGCCTCCGCCCGGGCGGGCAGGGCGCTGAACAGGCCGGGGATTTCCGCGCGGAGCCGGTACGCGACGCTGTGTTTGCCGCGCGAGAGCGTGCGGGCGAAGAAGACGGCGCGTTCGTCGCGGAATTCGACGTACGCGCCCAGCGAGTTACCGGTGTAGCCGCTGCGGAGGTCGACCGGCTCGAAGCCGGCGGCTTTCATGTCTTCGAAGATCAGGTACTCGTAGTCATTCTTGCTGTCGATCTCGAGTTCGATTTCGATCAAGTCGCCGCTCTTCACCGTGGCGAGATTGGGCAGTTCCTGGCGCTCGTACTTCTCGACCTTCTGGCTCACCACCTGGCCGCTCGATCCGGCGACTTCGGTCGATTTGTCGACGCGGTTCAGTTTGTAGAACTTGCGGTTGACCTTGATCTCAAGGCCGGCGCTGGTGATGAAGTCCTCCAGCGTGAAGTTCGTGACATAGGCGTTGTAGTAGAGCGGCCCGGCGCCTTGCTTGCGCAGTTCGACCGTGTGCTCGCCGTCGGTCACGGCGGCGCCTTCGAGCACCAGCTTGTTGTCGAAGGTGAACAAGTCGGCGGCGGTGATCTTGACTTCCTTTTGTTTCTGGCCGTCAAGCCAGACCTCGACCGTCATGTCCGGCTTGGTTTCGCCGGAGGCGCGGAGGAAGTCGGCGAAAGATTCGACCACGAGCGCCGTATCTCGGGTCGAATTCCAGTAGGTCGAGTGCTTGCGGTTGTTGAGCAGATACTTCACCAAACGCCGCGCGGTCTCGCCTTGCGGGTCGGTCTTCGCCAGCAACTTGAGGTAGTAGGCCATCGCCTCGATGTCGTTGCCGTACCAGTACCACCAGTAGCTTTCGTTCGGCAGTTTCAGATATGCGGTCTGATTCTCTTCGTCTTGCACCAGGTATTGCGAAATGTTTCTGAGCAGCATGTCGAGCTTTTCCTGTTGCCCTTCCTTGTGCATCGCCAGGCCGAACATGCCCAGGCTGTAGACCGAGAGTTTGGTGCGATCGCGGTAGATCCGCTCGCGCATTTCGTCCTGCGGTGCGCCGGCGTCGGCCAGCACCATGTACACGAAGGCGTCCAGGTCGTCGGCGAATTCCTTGTACGGATCTTCCTTCTCGGGAAAGCGCTTGAGCCGCGCGAGTTGCTCTTGTTGATACGTCTTCAACCACTCGACGCCGCGCTCCAGCACGTCGGGGACGATCGCCACGTCGTTCTGCTGGGCAATTTGTAGCCCATGCACGACCACGGCCGTGGTGTGCGGCCAGGAGTGTTCGCCGTAGCCGGAGAACCAGCCCCAACCGCCGTCGGAAAGCTGCATCTCAGTCAGCCGATCGACGCCGTCGCGGACCATCTTCTGCACTTCCGCCTCGTCGAACACCGGGTTGCGATCGAAGCGCTTCCAGCCCTTCGCGCGCTCTTGATCGTCGCCGATTTCTTGCGCATTGAGATTTGTCCGCTTCTCCTGAATCGCCTTCAAGTCGAGCTGCATTTCCATCAGCACTTTCTGCGTCACGACCGTCGGCAGGAAGCGATTGAGCGTCTGCTCGGTGCAGCCATACGGATAGTCGGCCAGATACGGCAAGGCGTCGACCATTGCGCCGGCTAGTGTGGGTGAATAACGGACCTCGATCCGCGACTGCTCGGCGCGGCGTTCGGCCGGAATCTTGAAGGTGATCTTGCCTGAGTTCTCGTCCGGATTGAGCGCGCCGGCGAACGACTCGGTCTTCAACATGCCATGCACGTAGGACGGGAACTTCATCTCGATGGCGTCGGATTCCTCATCGGTGAGCGCCTTCATTCGCACGACGGCTTCGCCCTCGCGCTCGACGCGGACCCGCCAATCGACGCGCTGCTCGCCACCGGCGGGAATCGTCACGGTTTGCGACGGATTCGCCGGCGCGGCAATGACATTGCCGTCGAGTTCCAGCACGACTTCGACGGACTTTTCCTGCTCCAGGTAGTTATGCACGTTCGCCGAGATCGCGACCTCGTCTTTCTCGACGAAGAACCGCGGGGCTTGCAGGCGGACGATCAGGTTTTTCTTGGTGATGACCTCGGCTTCCCCCTGGCCGACGCGCGTGCCGGCGCCCATGCCCCAGGCGCGGATTTTCCAGGTGGTGAGATTTTCCGGCATGTCGAGCGCAACTTCGCACTCGCCGTTTTTCTCGGTGGTGATTGACCCGACCCAGAGCGCGGTGTCGGCAAAGTTGGTGCGCACCGTCGGCTGAACCTGAGTCACGCCTTGATCGCGCCCCTTCGCGAAATTGGCCTCCACGCCGAGCGACATACTATCTTCCGCCGCCGCATCCATGGGTGCCGCCGACATCGGCTCGGCGGGGCCCGGCATGCCTCCTCCGAAGCCGCCTGCAGCACCTCGAAATCGGGCTCTCCCTTCGTAAAGATCCACCGTCTGTGAGACCACTAGTTGCTGCCCATCTTTCTCCAATTCCTCGACGACCGATCCGCCGAAGATGCCTAGATCGTTCATACCAAGTTCGCCGCGCTTGAAGAGCGGTTGCCAACTATGCGCGAGGCTGGATTCGCTGCCTGGCTGATGTCCCCGGCGCCATTTCCAGAAAAACTCCTTGATCTCCGGCACATTCGAGCCGCCCGAGATGTACTCCACCGATTTGTCGTAGATGGCGATCACGGTCGAGCCGACGAACGGTTCGCCGTTCAGGTCGGTCAGGCGCACTTTGACGGTCGCTTTCTCGCCGGGCTTGTAGTCCTTCGCCGAGGGTTCCACGGCGACGTTGAACACGCGCTGTTCCGGCGGCACGACGATTTCCTTGGCTTCCTCGTAGAGTCGGCCGTCGGAAATCGTGACCGCCTCGACAAAGAAGTTCGGCATGTCCTTCTTCGCCACGTCGATTTCGGTCACCGTGCTCTTGCCGGCGATGCGGACCAGCTTCGGCGGCAGGTAGACGCCGTTACTCGGGCGCACAAATAGCAACACCGTGCTGCCGGCGCGATCCGTGTTGATCTGCAGACGGACTTTGCCCCCCGGCGCGTATTCTTGCTTGTCCGGAATCAACTCCACGTTGTCGAAGCGAAACGACCGACCGTCAAAGCCTTGGCCGATGACGGTGAAGACATAGCCCCCTTCTTGTGTGTGGGCCTTCGCGTCGGTCACCTTGTACGACAACCGATATTGCCCCGGCGACGACGCAGCAATGCGTTGCGCGGCCTGGCCTGTGGCGTCCGTCGCCAGGTCCCAGGCCTGCACCTCGGTCTCGACCGGTTTGCGCTCGGCATCGTACGTGACTCGCAACAACTGCAACTTGCCTTGGCCTTGGACCGGCTTTTGGTCGATGGTGTGCGCGGCGAAGTTGGCCTGGATGGTATCGCCGACGCGGTAATAGCCGCGATGCACCCAGGCGTGGACGCGGAACGGCTCGCGCGCTACTTGCACGGCGCCGGTTCCGACGATCGTGCGGCGCGATTCGTCGATCACTTCCGCGGTGATTTCGTAGCGATGATCCTGGTCGCCGTGGAGCTCCTTGGCGACCGACGTATCGATTTCAATCTTCACCGTGCCGTCGGCGCCGATCGCCACTTCCTGCTCCGCGACGACCTCGGGCGGATCGCTGCCGCCGAACCACCACGAGGGATGCGGACGCAGGCAGCCCCAACTGCGGAAGCCCGGATACCAGGAGTAATCGTACGCGAACCACCAGTAACCGCGGCCATAGAACCAATCCCAGGGGCCGACCGGATACCATTCCTCGGTGTGCGCGGTGCGCATCACTTTGTACTTGACGCGGGCATTCACCACCGGCGCGCCGAAGTAGTAGTTGGCCTTCACGGTGGCCGTGATCTTTTCGCCGAGCATCACCGGCTCAGTCGGCGCTTCGACCAGCACTTCATATTCCGGCTTCTTATACTCCTCGACGCGGAAACTTCCGCCGCCGTAGTTGGCGACGACTTCCTGCACATCGCCCTTTTTCACGCGTTGTTCGACGTACATCGAATACGCGCCCAGCTTGGCTTCGTCGCCGAGCGGGAATTCGCCGACCAGTCCGCCGTAGGCGTCGGTGGTGAATTCTTTCTCCAGGACCTTTTCGCCCTGGGGATCGTTAATCACCACGGTCAACGCCAGGTTGGCGAAATCGGAGAGATTGTCGTTGTCGTATTGCGCCTGCCGGACCCAGAACTTGAATTGCACCTTCTGGCTGGGGCGATATACCGGACGATCGGTGATGGCGAAGGCCTTCGTCGCGTTGTAGGCGGCGTCGTACGATTCGCCGTACCAGACGTTGTTGTAGCCCAGGTACGCGAGCCGGCCACGCGGCGAGCGGGCGATGAAGAGCCACTGGTAATCCTGCGGAATGCGCTCGGCGCTGAGCGTCAGCATGCCGGAATCGTCGGTCGCGTCGGCGAGGTTCTTCGTCTCGATGTAGTTCCGCCCGTTCTGACGTTGGCGATGCGCAAAGCCGAACGATTCGATATTCATCTTCGCCAGCGGCGCGCCGGTCGCGGCGTCGGCCACGTAGAGCAGCGACGATTGCTGCATGCGCTTCTTGACGATCACGGTGTCGGCCACCCAGACGATCATCCGGGAATTGTTGCCGTCGGCCATCCTGGCGATGACGAGATACGCGCCGGCGCGCTGCAACGGAGAAGCGACCGTCACGCGATCGTCAACGTGATCGGGACGGGGCTTCAGATCGAGCGACCATTCCGCGGTCTTCGCGCCGAGATACCGCGATTCGTTTTCCATCACAATGCGGTAGCCGATGTTCTCGATCTGCATCTTCTGCCAATCGAGTTCGGCCGGATTCGAGCGCAAATACTCTTTCACATCCGCCAGCAGTCGATCGACGCGCAGCGAGTGTGCTTCGAACGTCACCTGGGACCCGTTGCGGAAGCGATACTCAAACGTGGCCCCCTTGCCGGCGGGCTGCGACGCGACTGGCTCGAAGCGGCCCCAGTTCTTGACGATCTGGTCGAGACGCAGTTGGCGGTAGTTTTCGTTGCCGGCGCCGTAGACCTTGATGCAGCGCCGCCATTGCTCCGCGGCTTTGGGATACTGCCGGCGGTTCTCGAAGATCGACGCCAGTTGCTCGATCGCCTCGTCAGCGCGTCCCGTGGCCGGTTCGTCGGCGACCTTCTGATAGATGCGGATGTAGTTGAATTCGTCCGGAAGAGTGAATCGTTTGATGCCCGTGGCGAGCCGCGCGATGGTTTCGGACTCGGCCAGCGTGTGCAGAGCAAACGTGCCGGTGTCTTCTTTGTCGCCGTCACGCCCCAAGCGCCAGCCGCCGTAGGCCAAGGTCTGTTCGCCGAGTTGCGATTGCCAGAATTGCGCCAGCGTCATCCGCACGTCGTTGAGCCGATCGGGCGAAAGCTCCGCCGCTTGCGCCAGGCACCACCGCCAGCGTTCCCCGTCGCTCGTCGCTTGGTCAAACGAGGCTGGCACGCGGTGATAGACGGGATTACCTTCCGCATCGACCGGCGCGCCGCCGGATCCGCGGCCGCCGTACCAGGCCTCCTCGTAGTCCGGCAACACGGACAGGTCGGTCAACGATTGCAACCGCCAGGCGTCATTGAAACCGCGGTTGCCCATCCAGGCGGAAGCGAAGCGCAGATAGAAATCGCCGGCGGCCGCGTGATCTTCGTCCTTCGCTACGAGCGGTATCGCGCGCACCAGCAGTTGCAACGCCTGCACGCGGTCGCGCTCGAACGTGCCGACGCGCTGCCCCGCATTGCCACGTTGCCCGCGCTCGAACTTGCCGGCGACGATCATCCCGTAGTGATCTCCACCTTGCAGGAAGCTTTCCGCCGCGGCGAGCAGCATGCGCCAATCCTCGCCATGCGCGGTCACAACTTCGTCGCGGAAACCGTCGACTTCATGGACGCGGCCCAATTGCCGCAGGCATTGGAGGGCCGTGTTGAAATCGGCCGGCGCAGTGGCAGGCAGTTGCTGCGGGTCGGTGAGCACCTTGCGGAACGCGTCAAACGACTCGGCGTAGTTGCCGTCGTCGTAGAACTTCTGCGCCTGGTCGCGCGACGCGACTACTTCCTCGGCATTGCCGATTGTTCCCATCCAAGTTACCGCCGCCAAGAGTGCGATTGCCGCCACGAATCCATATCGCTGGTTCATCTGTTGATTCCGACTGAAAAGCCTGTTCCCGGTTCCGCCCTGCGCGGCGCGACATTGCGCCATTAACTTAACGCTCGAGCAGGCGATTTCTTAGCGAACCTGTCACACATCCAGAACCGCGTGCGCGTGCCTCTTGCGAGCTGTCCGCTGATGACATTAACGACGACGCGAAACCGCGGAAAGTTCTCCCGCGGCCACAGGTTTCCGCCCACAGTGTAGGGCCCGGGTGACGGAATCGTCCATGCATTCCGCTCGCAAAACTGTAGGTCAGGCACCGCGGCCGATGGGAACAACCTTAGACTGCGAGAAATCGCCGCCCCACCCAAAGAGGCCGCATGCGACGTGCCTGACAAAAGCGGACGTCGAACTGTCAGGCACGTCCCGGGCCTGCGTCTAGGGATGTTGCCACGTCTGGAGTTATTACATCTCGGATTGCTTCGTCGGCGGTGCCTGACCTACTGCTTTTCGAGGGCAGTGACGACGCTTCCGTGACGATTTACGGCCGCGCCGCTTGCTGATTCGGCGCGTCGGCGGCATCGACTTCCACCGGCTCGATGCCCGGGTCGACCAGCAGATACCCGGACCAGAAGAACGGATGCTTCGCGGTGAGTTCCGTCGAACCGCTGGAGCGTTTGACGCGTGGCTCGGTTTCGGAGTCCACTAGGCCGTCGCGCGCGAGCACCACGCTCCGCTGCCAGGCCGCGGCGGCCGAACTGTGCGGCAACTCTTGGGCGAACTCCCGCATCAATTCATAACAGGTGCGCCCGCCCGTGCGCCAACGGCTCAACAACACCGTACGAGTGCCGGTGGACATCAGTCCGCAGAGCAAAGAAACACGTCGGCGCCTTGATTGTTCGCCGAGGTCTTTTGCAACGCCCGTTCCGCCGCGGTATGGAAGCCTGGCAAAATGACCTGGTCGGGGCTGCCCCAAGGGAGGCCGAACCAAACGCCGAGCGAGCCGCCCAGGTTTCCTTTCTCGACCCCCATCGGCGACCAGGCGTAGACGTCGCGGTCCGGCGCCGGAATATCGGCAAGTACGACGAGGCGGTCGAACAACGTGCGATAGACGACCGACGGCGCCGTCGGGGGCGCCTCGAAGATCGCCGCGCCGGGCAGCGCCTTGCCGATCATCTCCGCCGTGGCGAGCGTTTCTTCAACGTCTTCGCGCGAGTAGAGTTTGCCGGAGACCACGGCGGTCGATCCGCCAGCGCGGCGCGGCCGCACGTCCGGCGTCGCGAGTCCCGTCGTTGGCGCATAACGCAACTTAACTTGCGTCAACAACGGCTCGGCGTCTTCCGCTTCGCTGGCCGGCAGCGACTCGAACGGCAGATACCACAGCGCCCCATCGGGGACGATCGCCAGTTCCGTATAGTTGCCGGGTAGTTCCGTTTTGCAGCCCGCGGTGAGCAGCTTCCAAAGTTCGAAGCCGGGCGCGCGCCAATCCTCGCCTGCCAGCGTCTTTGGATCGACTTCGACGTTCGAATCGTAGTTGCCGAGCGTGCGGAGGTAGGCGCTCAATTTCTTTTGGAACGCCGCCCCGTCGGGGATGTCCCAGATTTCGTACTTACCTTTTTCGGCCGTGATCAAAAATGCGTGCGAGCCATGCTTCTCCGTGTTCAGGAAAGACAGCAGCGCCGTGCCCGGCGCGAGGCTTTCTTGCACCTTGCCGATCGAACGAATCGGCGGGAACAGCAAGCTGGCTGCTTTGCGCCGCACGGCGATTTCACGTAGCTGTTGTTCCTGTTCCAGGCTGATCTTGGCCCATTCCGTGAGCAATTTGGCCTGGTTGCGTTGCTGATCAGGATCGTCGGATTTCGCCGGCAACTGCCGCAATTGCGTGCGCAACGCGTCGGCGCGCTGCGCCAATTCCTGGTACGCGGGGAAGCTCGCGAGCAACTCTTGCCGCTCGAGCGTGGTCTGCGGGTCGAGTAGTTCGGCGGGCCCGTCCAGCAACCAGCGCAGTCCAGTGAGGCGTCCGCCGAATTCGAGTGTCGAAAGAAACCGGTGCCGGCGCACCAGATCGGCGATTTCGAACGCCCGTTCTGGATCGCGGTGCTCCAAGGCGGCCGCGAACCAGTTTTCGTACGTGTCGGCATGCGGGTGGACGAGGAGCGCCATGGCTTCCATCGGATCGGTCGCCCAGTCGGCGGCCTGCGGGTCGCGTAGCAACTCAGCGTATAAGTCCTTCGCGACGCGCGCCTGAATCTCGCCGCTCATATATTGAGCGTCGACGCCATAAAGCTGGAACAGCCAAAGAGAGCCTTCCGATTGATAGTTCATCGCGGCGTCAAGCATGGCGGCCGCCTTGTCGGGCTGCCGTTGGGCGTAGAGCGCTTGCGCCGTGACGTAACTCAGTCGTGCGCCGGTACGGCCGCTGCCCATCGCCCGCCGTGACACCGCGCCGCGCGCCGAGGCGACGACTTCCATCGCCTTGTTGGCTTCGCCGATCGACGTGCAGTTTTCGGCGATCAAGGTCAACAGGTTGGCCTGCAAGTGCAGATAGCCTTCGCGGCGTGCCCAGGCGGCCGCGGGTTCCAGCGGCGGATAAATGCCTGGCCGATTCATCAGCAGATGCACCGTCAAGCCCAGGCGGAGTGATTCCTCGATGATGCCGATATCGCCGAACTGCCCGGCGGAGATGCTCGCTTCCAGACATCGATCGGCCGCTGACTGAAGATTCCCTTCCTTCAGGTCCAAGCGCGCCAATTCCAACAGAGCGATGCACGTCATCGGGTGATCGAACTCGCCGGCCGCCACGACCGACTGCTCCAACTCCGTCCGCGCGGCCGGATCTTTGCCGACCGCCGAAGCCGCGATTCCCAATTCGACGCCGACCCACACGTCGCCCCAATGATTGCCGGGGCCAGGCCGCCGCGAGAGCTGCGCGTAAACAGCATTGGTTTGCCGATCATGCGGAGAAGCCGGACCCAACAGCTCGTGCTTGCGCCGCAGGGACAACGTCGTGCAGCGCACGATCTCCTGCACATTCACCGGAAAGAGAATCGGAAGTTGGACCGCGCCACCCTGCTGTACTTGTTGGTTGTTATTGATGCGGCCCTGCCCGATCGACATCGTGTTCGGATAGCTGCCGACCACGGCGTTGCGGTTCGAAACGCCCCAAGGGCAATTGAAAATCTGCCCGACGTTCTCGCGGCGAATCGTCGGCGGGAACTGGACGCGAATCATCCAATCGGGAAACGCCAAATACAGCGCCAGCGCTTGGTTGTAATGGTCAAGCGCCTGGGGCAGCTTTCCCATGTGGTAATAGCACTCTCCGACCATGGTGTGGAAACAGATCGAGTCGATCCAGTTCCCTTGCGCGTTTTTGATCGCGCCGCGCCCTTCGGCGTTGAAGTTCTTCCCGGCCTTGGTGAATTCGCCGTCGAAATAATCGCCGAAGACGAAGAAGTAGGTCGGCGGCGGCACCGTCCGGTTAGCGACGTTCGGCGGCAGCGCCGCTTGGCCGTGGACGGGTCCGGGC
>JALHLM010000092.1 GCA_022844585.1 Pirellulales bacterium
GCGCCGCGCTTCTCCGCGCGCGGACGCCGGCGCAAATGGCCCTTTGGGGCGCCTATGAAGGCTGGCGCTGGCAGCGCAAGCGAAGCGACGCGAAAACCGCGGACGCCGGGGCCAACCGCGCCGTGGAATTCAGTTGGGACGACGGCGAATTGCGCACGTCGGCGATTATCGTCGATGGTTACGCTGCCGAGGCAGCCATCGCGCGGCACGACACGCAGGGACCGGAGCTCGCGCGGCAAGCCAGTCGGGCCGGCTCGGCGTTTATCGCCAAGGCGGCGGGGGACGTCCAGCAACTGCTTGGCAAGCTTGCGGGCCGCCACACCGGACGATTGGTCCGCTGGCGGTTCGAGTTCCTGTTGCTCGTCGTTGTGTCATTGTTGCTCTACCGCTGGGGCAAGAACTTCTTCTACGATTCCTGGTGGGCCTACGAATTCGGCCGCGCGCCTGCCCCGGCCGACATGTATGGAACGGAATTCTTCCTCTCCGCCGGGTTCTGGCTGCTGCTCTGGTGTGCCCTGCTCGTCTGGATGTTCACCGGACGTCTGCGCCGGGGATTGAATCGCGAGATTGATTCCCTGACCGAAGGCTGGCGCACGCCGAGCCTGGGCGAAGAGCTGTTCGCTCGCAGCGAACATCAAGCCCGGGCGATTCGGCAATTCCGTCAGGCGTTGGAACGCCTGGAGCAGGAAGTCTCGCATCTCAAGCGGCGGTTGGAAATGCCCTCCGAGCGTATTGGGGCGCGGCGTTCCGTCAAGTCTTGAGTGCGCCGCGCCGGAAGGTCCAGTGATCTCAGCGCACGGTCGCTCGTGCATTCGGCTTCCTCTCCCCCTCACTGGCGCTTCGGGTTAGTATGGCGGGATGTCGATGCCTAGGCCTGAAAAGTTGGAACTCACCGGACCGCAATCGTTGCGGATCACTTGGAACGACGGGCACGCGCGCCAATACAGCGTGCGCGCATTGCGAGACGCCTGTCCGTGCGCCACGTGCCGCGAAAAACGGATGCAAGCGCCCGCCGCGGCGCCGCTCTTGCCCGTGCTCTCGGCCGCCGAAACGCAGCCGCTGCGATTGCTCGGCATGGAACCGGTCGGCGGCTACGCCTATTCGCTGCAGTTCAGCGACGGTCACGATACGGGCATCTACACGCTCGAACATCTGCGCGAGCTGGGTTCTGAAGTCGCCGGCTGATCTTCGGCGGCGTTTTCCGCTTTAACGGGCCACAAGTTGGGTCGCAACGATTGTGCTGCGCGTGCGTTGCGCCGAACCGAAGAGAAATGCCAAGTCCTGCGCTGGCATATGCTATGGTTTCCCGCGTGCTTCGCGCGACGGCCTCGCCCCCAGTGTAGGTAGTTGCTGGCGTGCCTCGGTCAATGGCGGACGGTCGGGTCCACGCCGTGCGTACTAGGCCAGTTTCGCGAAGCGCTCGCGCCCTCATTGATGAACAACTATTTGCCGAGTCGGTCCGAGGCGTCGCGCGGCGACGATCGGGTTGTGTCGCAGGGAGTCCGCCACGATGCCCCATCACGTCACGTCAGCCCATCTGATGATCGCGCTCGGTTGCGCGGCCAGCGTCGTCTTGTTGCAGTTCGCGTTGAACCTGGCGCAACAGCATTTCGCGCGGCGGCAAGGCAAGATCCGCGACGCGGACCAGCCGTTGGGCGTGATACTGCAGCGACTGAAGTTGCCGTCCGTGGATGACGCGTCGCTGCAGTCGGCCCTCCGCGGCGCGCAAGTGGAAAACGGGCGCATGGTGGCCGACTACAACCGCGTGTTGCGCCGCGTCGAGTCGGAGATTCACTCGCGCGAGCAAGCGATCGTCGCCCTGCGCGAGGCGGAGGGAAAATATCGCCGCATCTTCGAGAACGCCGTCGAAGGCATCTTCCAAACCACGCCGGACGGCCGCTATTTGGCGGCGAATCCGGCGCTGGCGCGGCTCTACGGCTATGACTCGCCGGAGCAGTTGATTCAGGAAATGAACGACATCGGCCGGCGGCTGTACGTCGATCCCGAGTGCCGGCGGCGCTTCATCGCGCAGATTGCCGAACATGGCATCGTCCGCGGCTTCGAAGCGCAGGTCTATGCCCGCGACGGCGGGGTGGTGTGGATCTCCGAAAACGCGCGGGCCGTGTACGACGAATGTGGAAAACTTTCGCATTACGAGGGAATGGTCGAGGACATCACGCAACGCAAAGAAGTCGAAGACCTGCAACGCCGCGCGACGCACGCGTTGGCGGCCAGCGAAGCGAAGAGCGAATTCCTAGCCAAGATGAGCCACGAGATTCGCACGCCCCTCAACGGCGTAATCGGCATGCTGGAGCTGCTCACCGCGACGAACCTCGATACGCGCCAGACCCGCTATGCCCGAGTGGGACGATCCTCTGCCGAAGCGCTGTTGAGCGTCGTCAACGACATCCTCGATTTTTCTAAGATCGAGGCCGGCAAGATCGAGTTGGCGAATCTGGATTTCAACCTGGTCAGCTTGATCGAAGACGTGGCGGAGATGTTCGCCGATCGCGCCGGCGCCAAGGGTTTGGAACTCGTCTGCTCCGTCGCGCCAGACGTGCCGAGTTCCGTCCGTGGCGATCCGGACCGGCTTCGCCAAGTGCTGGTCAACCTGATGAACAACGCCGTCAAGTTCACGCAGCAAGGCGAAATCGTGTTGCAGGCCAACATGGCGACCTTGCGTGACGGGCGCGAAGCTGTGCGCTTCACGGTGCGCGATACCGGGATCGGCATTCCGCCCGACCGCATGCACCGGTTGTTCAACGCTTTTACGCAAGTCGACGCCTCGACGACGCGCACCTATGGCGGCACCGGTCTGGGATTAGCAATCTGCCGCGACCTGATGTCGCTGATGGGCGGCGAGGTCGGCGTCGAGAGCCGCGTCGGCGAAGGGTCGACGTTCTGGTGCCTGGTGCCGTTCGAAGCGTCCCCTGCGCATGCGGAGCGTCGCACGATGCCGGCCGAACTGGCCGAGTTGCGCATCCTGGCCGTCGACGATAATCCGACGAATCTGGAAGTGCTGCGCGAACAGTGTCAGGCTTGGGGCTTGGATGTCGAGTGCATTCAATACCCGTTCGAGGCGCTCGGGCGGCTCGACGTGGCCGACCGCTCCAAGCGGCCGTATGGAATGATCGTCCTCGATCACAACATGCCGGGCATGGACGGCTGCACGCTGGCCCGTGAAATTCGCCGCCGCGAAAGTTATCGGCAGACGCCACTCTTGATGCTCAGTTCGTCCGCAGTGCCGGAGGACGTGCATGAAGACGACGATGCGCCGATCTCGTTGTGTCTGACAAAGCCGGTGCGTCAATCGCGTTTGTTCGACGCTCTCGTGATGCTGGCTGCCGGAGGCCGTACCGAAACGGCGGAACCCGCGGCGCCGGCGTTCTTCGTCCCACGTCTCGTGACCAAGGCCGGACAGCCGCCGCGCGTGCTGGTCGTCGAAGACAATGAAATCAATCAGATGGTGGTCCGCGAGATTCTCAACCGCTCCGGCTGCCGGTGTGATGTCGCGGCCGACGGCGACGCCGCGTTTAATCGCCTGCTCGCGGGCGGATACGACGTCGTCTTGATGGATTGCCAAATCCCAATCCGCGACGGGTTCGACACGACCCGCGCGTGGCGTGCGCACGAACAAGAGCAAGGCCTGGTGCGTCAACCAATCATCGCGCTCACCGCCAATGCCGTGGAGGGAGATCGAAAACGCTGCCTGGACGCTGGCATGGACGACTATTTGACGAAGCCGGTTGACCCGATGGCGCTCTCACGTGCGATTGAAATCGCCCTGGAAACGTCGCCGATCGAACCTGCGCCACGCAGTGTCGTCGCGGCCACAGCGCCTAGCGCGCCCGCTGATCCCGTGGGACTGAACCCGATCGATTGGCAGGCCCTGATCGCGCGATGCCTGGGGAACGAGGTGCTCGCGCGGGCGACCATCGAGCGATTTGTCTCGCGCGCGCCCGAGGTCGTGAATCAAGCCCGGGAAGCGGTGGCGATGAACGACCGCAATCAATTGCGGCCGCTGCTGCATCATTTGAAAGGGATGGCCAGCAACGTCTCGGCGACCGAAATCGCCCAGGCGGCGGCGCTGCTGGAATCCGGCGCGCTGACGGACACGCGAGAAGACCTCGCGGCCGGCATCGACGCGATTGCCGTCCAACTGGAACGCGTTGGGCAATCCGCCGGACGCTCAGTGAATGAGCTGACGCCGTTTCCAGCGAGCCGGTAGCATGCGATCGCTTCAACACTAGCCCGTAGCGCCAGCGAGGGAGAGAGGACATTGGCGATCGATAGAGGCCTACGCCGAGCCGACGTGCTGGTCGGCAAGAATGGTGCTCAATCGCAATTGAACGGTCTGCTTGGCGTATTCGATTGGACGATTAGCGACGTCAACTCTCCCTCGCTGGCGCTACGGGCTAGTATTGCAACGCCATTCGCGCCAGAGCAGGCCGGGGAATACCGCGGCGTCGCGAAGATAACGCTTCAACAAGCGGCGCGGTTCCGTGGCGCAGCGATGCAGCCATTCCAGACCGGTGCGGCGCATCCAGCTGGGAGCACGTCGCTTTTCGCCGGCGAGGAAATCAATCGTCGCTCCGGCGCAGATCGCGAGGCTCGCATCAATGCGGTCGCGATGGGCGTGGACCCAGAGTTCTTGCTTGGGGGCGCCGACGCCGACGATCAGCACCTCCGGCCGCACGGCCGCGATTTTCTGCAAGATGCGTTCGTTCTCGGCGGCATCATTTTCGAAGCCAAACGGAGGGCTGTACGTGCCGACAACTTCGACCGACGGCCAACGCTGTGCGATATTCTTGGCGGCACGCTCCGCCACGCCGGGCATCGCGCCGAGCAGGTACGTGCGTAGCGGCCTCTCCGCCGAAGCGGATGCATACAGAGCTGGTACGAGGTCGCTACCAGTGACACGCTCCGGCAAGGGACGTCGCAATAGCCTCGATGCCCAGACGACCGGCATGCCGTCGGCGACAACGAGCGAAGCATCCTGATAAGCCGCGCGCAAGCCCGTGTGATGTTGCACCAGCACGGCATGATCAACATTCGGCGTCACCACATAGCGGCACGGGCGCGGCGCATCCGCCAACCACTCGGAAAGGCGCGCCACGGCGTCGCCCAGCGTCAACCGGTCAATCTCCATCCCAAAGAGTCGAACACGATCAGACATAAGTGACCAAAACAACCGTGGCGCCAAAACAACTGAAAACTGAACACTGAAAATTTCCAACTCACCCTCCCAGCACCGCCCGATAAACCTCCGCCACGCCGGCCGCCATGCTTTCGTCGGAGAAATGGCTGCGCTGACGATTGAGGGCGCTGGTGCGAATCGCCTGCCAGTCGACATCGCCGGCAAGATAACGCTCCACCGCTTCGGCGAGCCGCGAAGAATCGTGCGGCCTCACGAGGAGGCCGTCCTGCCCGTCGCGAATTGCTTCCGGAACGCCTTCCACGTTGGTGGCGACGATTGGTACGCCGGAGGCCATGGCTTCGAGAATGACCATCGGCAGGCCTTCGCCGAACAAGCTTGGCAAGATGAACAGGTCCAGCTGGTCCAGTTCTGCCGTCACGTTCGAGCAGAACCCGGTCCAAGTGATGCAGTCGGCGATGTCGAGCTTGGCGACGCGGGCACGAATCTCTGCTTCGTACTCAGGCGTCTCGAACGTGCCGACGGCTCGCAGTCGCACCGGCACGTGGCGCTCGCGCAATTCGGCGAGGGCGTCGAGGAGCATTTCGAGCCCCTTGCGTGGCCGAAACAGTGCGACCGTACCGAGCGTCCAAACGCCGTGCGGGGCAGGGCGGTCCGACAGTTTTTCGCGGCGCGGTACGCCGTTCGGGACGACCCAGGTGCGTTCCGAGGAAACGCCGAGGTGATCCGCGTAACGGCCCATCGCTTGCGAAACGCCGATCGCGGCCGAGACGCCCAGCAGGCTACAGCGCTCCGTGGCCGTGTTGGCCCAATTCAATGGGCGGCGCGTGGAATCGCGCGACGTGGGGCTGTGAACGTGGTGAATCATCGGCACGCTGGCCAACCAGCTCGCAACCCGGCCGACGAGGGCCGCGCGCGGCGTGTGCGTGTGGACGGCGGCGTAACCGTCGTCGCGAATCATCCGCGCCAACAACCGGGCGGGGCGTAGGTCAGCCCGGGAACGCATCAGCGCGCCGACGAGCGGGGCCGATTGGCAGCGCCGTTGAGCGGGGAATTTGTCCGGCTTCACGCAAGCGAAACCGACCTGGAAGCCGAAGTCCGGCAGGCGTTCGGCGAGCAGGTCCTGCACCCGTTCGGCGCCGGCGTAATGTTCGCCGTTGACGATGTGCAGAATGCGGGTGGTAGCGGTCGCGACGGCAGAATCCGGCGGCCGGATCGGCGACGGCTGCGGATCGAGTTGAAGTGTGGCCATACCCCAAACATAGGCCACGCCGCGCATTGCCGAAGTCTGCGCAAGCATCGGTCCGTGTGACTGCTTATTCGGGTTGCACGGCAATGCGACAAAAGGCGGCAGTTCGCGGAAATTCATTAAGCCGCAAAAGCAATCGGTGTTGCGCTAGACCGAAAAACGTGTGCCATGAATCGACGCAAGTCTCGACAGGGCAAGGTGCAACACATGTCGTCCGAAGTTTCGGCACGGGAATCGCTTTACGAGCGGAATCAGGCGGTAGTCGATTGTTCCCCATTCAGGTCACATGGATTTCCTAGATGCGCCGCTATCGCCAACGCCCTACGCCCAACGACGATTCCCCACTCAGCATTTCTCGCCGCAAGTTCGTAGCCGTCGCCGGGGCCGTGGGCGCCGCGATGATGACCGGCTGCGAGCCAGTGGATGCGACCAGTTCGAGCAGCCCGGACGGCGAACTCGGCGCTGTTCCGCCCGGGACGGTGGCCACAGACGGTCCCGAGATCACCGACATCAAGATCGGGATGATCGCGCTGACGGATTGCTCGCCGTTTGTGATCGCTCATGAGAAAGGCTTCTTCAAGAAGTACGGCATCAACTCCACGGTCAGCAAAGGCGCGAGTTGGGCCGCTATTCGCGACGCCCTGTCGAACGACGACATCCAGTGCACGCATATGCTCATTGGAATGCCAATCGCCTCGACGATGGGCTTGCTTGGCGCGGCGAAGAAGCCGCTGGTCGTGCCGTGGCTGATCAATCGCAACGGCCAGGCAATCACGCTCAAGTCGGACTTGAAAGGCAAAGTCGCCGACGATCCCAAGGCGCTCAAGCCGATCGTCGATGCCGCCAAGGCGGCCGGCGCGCCGATGACGTTCGCCATGACCTTCCCGCCCGGCACGCATGCGATGTGGATGCGGTACTACCTCGGCGCCGGCGACATCAATCCTGACAAGGACGTCTCGCTGGTGACGATTCCGCCGCCGCAGATGATTGCCAACATGAAGGTCGGCAAGATGGACGGCTTCTGCGTGGGCGAGCCCTGGAACGCCCGGGCGATTCAGGACGAGATCGGCTTCACGTCGATCACCACGCAAGACATGTGGAAAGACCATCCGGAAAAGGTCTGCGCGTTCACCGGGGAATTCGCCGAGAAGAATCCCCGCACGGTGAAAGCGGTGCTCAAGGCCTTACACGAGGCCAGCGTCTGGCTCGACGACATGGGCAATCGGCCGGAGCAATGCCAGATTGTTTCCGCGCCGACGTACATCAATTGCCCCGCCGAGGCGATTCTGGGTCGTATGCAGGGAGACTACGACTACGGCGACGGGCGGACCAAAAAAGATCCCAACTACATGATCTTCAGCGAGCGGAACTGCAATTACCCGCAGGCCAAGTACGCCACCTGGTTCCTGACGCAATATCGCCGCTGGGGCATGGTCGACGGCTCGGTGGATTACGAGGGAATCGCCAAGCAAGTCATGCGGGCCGATCTCTACGAAGAGGCCATGAAGGAACTCGGCTACGCGCATGGCGGAGCGAACATGGATCCGGAAGCCCTGTTCGACGGCAAGGTGTTCGACCCGACGAAGCCCGAGGAATACGCGACGTCGTTCGCCGTGCATAGCATGGTTTAGCCAAAACTCGTGAGCTACTAGCCCGACGCGCAAGCGAGGGGGAGTAAACGACGCACTCAGTTTCGACGCCTACTCCCCCTCGCTTGCGCGTCGGGCTAGTGTGACGATCATCCCATACGACTACACGGCAATCTCACGTCGAATCCCATGAGCACAGCGACCGTCAACACGTCATCCACCTTCGGCTTTTCCTGGTCGGGGCTGCGCCGCAAAGTCGTCGATGAGTTCGCCTATCCACTGGTGGGCGTGACGGTACTACTGGCGGTGTGGTGGCTTTCCAGTGCCACCTGGGCCAAAGACTTGCCGTCCCCCGCCAAGACGTGGGAGATGAGCAAGCTTTACGTGCTGCAACCGTTCGCCAAGCGCGGCGAATTGGACCAAGGCATTCTGCGTTTCACCTGGAACTCGCTGATCCTGGTGGCGCAGGGTTACACGCTGGCCATCGTCGTGGGGACGCCGCTTGGGTTTGTCCTGGGCATGTCGAAGCTGTTCACCAAATGCTTCGATCCGCTGATTCAGATTCTGCGCCCGGTGTCGCCGTTGGCGTGGCTGCCGCTGGGGCTGATTCTGTTCCAGAAGTCGCAGCCGGCGGCGATTTTTACGATCGCCATCTGCTCCATGTGGCCCACGGTAATGAACACCGCGGTCGGCGTGCGGGCGATTCCGCAGGATTATCTCAACGTCGCGCGGGTGCTGCGACTTTCGCGCGGAACGATGTTGTTCAAAGTCTTGCTGCCGGCCACGTTGCCGTACATGTTCACTGGGTTTCGCCTGAGCCTCGGGATCGCCTGGCTGGTGATCGTGGCCGCGGAAATGTTGACCGGCGTGCCAGGCGTCGGCGGCTTTCTCTGGCAGGAATACAACAGCCTGATCTACGAGCACATCATTCTCAGCATCCTGACAATCGGCCTGGTCGGCTTCTTGCTCGACCGGCTGATGAGCGTCGTGGAACGCCGGTTGCGATTTGCCTAAACAACGAGGAATTCTTTGTGAATGACGCATGCTTATCGTTGCGAGGCGTGGGCAAGTCTTACCAGGCCGGCGCCGGAACGCATGACGTGTTGCGCGACGTGAACCTGGAAGTCCGTCGCGGGGAGTTCGTGTGCATCGTTGGGTACTCCGGCTCTGGGAAATCGACGCTGATTTCCTTGATCGCCGGATTGACGACGCCGGACCAGGGGCAGATTCTGCTGGACGGTCAGCCGATCATGGGGCCCGGGCCGGATCGCGGCGTCGTGTTTCAGAATTACTCGTTGTTGCCGTGGCTGACGGTGTTCGACAATGTCATGCTCGCCGTCAAGCAGGTGTTTCCGGACTGGACCCGACAACAGATGACCGAACGCGTGGAGCACTACCTCGCGCTCGTGAATCTGGCCGCGGCCGCCAAGAAGCGCCCTGCGCAACTCTCCGGCGGGATGCGGCAACGCGTGTCGCTGGCACGCGCGTTGGCCATGAGTCCGGAAGTGCTTTTGATGGATGAGCCGCTCAGCGCGCTCGATGCATTGACGCGCGGCACGTTGCAGGAGGAGATCGAACGGATCTGGCGGCAAGAGCGGAAGACCGTCGTGATGATCACCAACCATGTCGATGAAGCCATTCTGCTGGCCGATCGTATTGTGCCGCTCTCGCCTGGCCCCGGCGCGACGCTCGGGGCGTCGATCGCCGTTGATCTGCCGCGCCCGCGCGACGCGAAGATGGCCAACCATTGTCCGGAATTCCAGCGGCTCCGCGCGCAGGTGACGGAATTCCTGGTCGGACAGCGGCGCGTACCGCGCGTCACCGAGACCGCGCCCGTAGAACCGGCGGCAAGTCCTTTGCGGCACACGCCCATTCAACTCGGCAAGCGCGTGCGGCGAAAACTGCAAACAGCCGGCGCATCGTAACAGGCGGAGTCATTCTTCATGGCCGGATACGTGGAGTTGTTTCGCCTGGGCAAGAGCTTTCCCGCGCCAGGCGGCGGCGAGTCGGTCGTTGTCAGCGATTTCAACCTCGATATCGAGGAAGGGGAATTCGTCTCCCTGCTGGGACACTCCGGCTGCGGCAAGAGCACCGTCCTGAGCATGGTCGCCGGATTGACGACGCCCAGCGCCGGTTCGATTGCCGTGGCGCGGCGCGAGATTGACGGCCCGGGTCCCGATCGCGGCGTGGTGTTTCAATCGCCGTGCTTGCTGCCGTGGTTCACGGCGCTTGAGAACGTGCTGCTCGGCGTGGATCGCGTGTTTCCGCACGTCCCGAAGCGCGAGCGCCGCGCGATCGGCCTGTATTTCTTGAACCTCGTGGGTCTCGGCGACGCGGCCGAACGCTCCGCCAAGGAATTGTCGCAAGGCATGCAGCAACGCGTCGGCATCGCCCGGGCGTTCGCGATCTCGCCCAAGATGCTGCTGCTGGACGAGCCCTTCGGGATGCTCGATTCGCTCACCAGAATGGAACTGCAGGACGTGCTGCAGGAAATCCTGGAGCGCGAGCGAAAAACCACGCTGATGGTCACGCACGACGTAGACGAAGCGCTCTACATGTCGGACCGGATCGTGATGATGACCAGCGGCCCGGCGGCACGCGTGGGCGAGATCCTGCAAGTGTCCTTCGAGCGCCCGCGCGATCGCGCGGCCGTGATGCGGCATCCGCAATACTATCCGCTGCGCGAGCGGATGATCGAGTTCCTGGAAGAGCAGGATCGGCATCGACCGGCCGTCGCACCGGAACCGGAACTCGTGGAGCCGGCCGAAGCTCCTACGGACGAAGAAGCGGCGCGGCATCCGGAAGGCGAAACTGAGAAAGTCGCGGAAGCGGCGATGTGGCACTAATCGCCGCCACACCCACACCAACCCGAAGCGCAAGCGAGGGGGAGTTGACGCCGCTTACAAATCGGCTGCGCGCTGAGTCGCAGCTACGCTATTGGGCCTTAATGCTGCGTCGCTCACCGCTTCCAGCGGACTTTGCGAACCGCCCTATAGCTCGCGGACCTCGTTCTCAGCGCGATGGTGCGTCTGTAGGCTACGTCAACTCCCCCTCGCTTGCGCTTCGGGTTGGTGTGGCGGCGCCGGAGGGCGCTATTTCTCCGCGGCAGCGTTGTGCTTGAACAGCTCCGCGACGTTCAGTTCCTGCAGCGGTCGGGCCGATGACGGAGGCGAGCCGAGCGAGACGTGCATGCGCATCGCCTGCGGCTCGAACAACATCGTCTGCAGCGTGAGAGCGCCTTGGTTGACGTCGTGGAGCGCCTTCGCCAGTTGCGCTCGATCCAGCTGGCCTTTCAGTCCGCGATATTCTTCCAGCTTGGCGTAGCGCCAGCATTCGCGCGTGACCGAGAGCTTGGGCGTGAGGAAGTGATTCGTGCAGATCAGCACTTCCGTCACCGGTTTGCGGATGCCAACCGTCTTCGGCGTCAACTCGAACACCACGGCTTCCTTCGTGTCGCAGATCATCAGGCTCATCATCGTCGTGCGCTTCGACGATTCCAGCAACTTGCGGGCTTCATCGACGGTGGTACACTCTTCGAGAATCTGCCGATTGAGCAACGACAGCGGTACGCCCCGCGGGTTGAACATCGCGGAGTTGTCTTTCGCGGCGTAGGAATCGAACGTCGCCAGGCAGAGTCCGGCGTCATTCATGCCGGAAATGACTCCGACGAGCCCTGGGTAGCCGACTCCGACGAACGCGCGCTTCCCGGCAGGGCGATAAACCGAGACCATTCCCAGGCGATCGAGCCCGCCGACGTTCGGGAAATCCAGGTTGCGGCCGAAGAGCAGTTCGCCGCTATCGCTCCGATCGGGCATCACGACCAGGCCGGAACAACCGCCGATGCGTCGTAGTTCGACCATGGCGTTGCCGACGTAGAGTGCGCCGAGGTCGTCTTCGGTGAACCCGGCGACTTTGCCCGTGGCTTCCAATTCCTCGCGATAGCGGGCCGGCGCGGCGTTAAACATCTGCTTCGCGCCCTGCACGATCAGCGGCCAGGCGACGCCGACACCGGACCCTTCGAGCAATTGCCGCGGGATGGACAACATCGGCCGCACATTCACCGTCGCCAAGTTGGCCTGCTGACTGCCGATCTCGGCCGGGGTGCCCTGTAAATAGAGGATAGGAATTTCGCCGACGTAACGGAGCTCGCCTCCCTTGATGGTTTTTTCGGCGTAGGTCCGCTCAGCGGCTGGGGCCTTCGTCGCCAGAGTGACGCAAAGGACGATGAAAAGCAGCCAGTTCACCAAACGCGTGCGGCGAGGCATGGGTTTTGTCCTGTGTATTGGACGGTTCGCACTAACAACGGTCGTAGCGCCAGCGAGGGAGCGTTGATTTTGCCTACTATTTGAGATGAAGGTCTCCGTTGCGTTTTGGCAGGGCAACCGAGAGCTTCATCTCGATCGGCACACCGTTCCCGCTCGCTGGCGCAACGGGCTAGTAATCCTACTTCGCCGGCGCGAACTCCACGAAGCCCCATTTGCCCGGTTCGTGCATGTCGATGATGCCTTGCGGGGACCAGACCCAATTGTCTTCGCGCTTGTTGGGCACTTTGACGTACTTGCCGTCGAGCACCTCGGTGAGCCATTCGACGCGCGAGAAGCTCACGCGCCAGCGATCGCCGGGTTGCGGCGGGCTGGGGCGATGGGCGTATTCGGCGAGCGCTTTCCAGGGAATCGCCAATTCGACGCTCCAACCGCGGTCTTCGTCGCTCGGGTCGTTGAGCGTGCCGTCGACGTGAATGGCCGTTTTCAAGCCCGCGATGTCCCATTCGTTGACCGCCGTGCCACCGTCTTTGTAGCGTTTCGGCAAGAACAGATCCCAGCCGGTGTTCAGGGCGTTGATCTCGAATTCGTAGTATTCGCGCGAGTCGCTGTTGGGATCGATGAAGACTTCGAAATCGTTATCCTGGAAGATCACCGCGTCTCGCTGCGTGATGGTTCCCCAGACGTGCGGCTCGTCGAGTTGGGCCGCCACGTAGAAATACTCGTCGTCCCAGAGCATCTTGGCCCGCGTGCGAAACCTTGGCTTGGGACGCTTGTCTCCCTCGATGTCGACGAATTCGTCGGTCCAATCCGCGGCCGCCCATTCGTCGTCTAACTTGCCGTCGATGGTGATTTTTGACGTTGCCCGCTGGCAAACGTATTCCTTCGGGATCGGCTCTGCGGCTGGCGCCATGTTCACTGCGCCGCACAGCAGCAGCGAGGACATCAACAAGTTGCGGAAACGAATCATGTACAGCTCACGAAGAGTTTTCGCTTGGTGGTTTCGTTCGACAAGGGGCATTATGGCTGCGCACTGAGCGTCAACATAGTGCCGGAAACTTGAGCGCCCGGAGCGCGCCGGGAAGAAACGCTTTACTTGGACTCGCTCCGGGCGCTGACGCTTCCGGCTCAATAATACGGCTCGCCGTCTTAGGTGCTCGTCGTCTCATCGAAGGGGTCGATGCCCCAGCTTTCAATTGGGCGGGCGAGAGGATCCGTGGGGTTCGTACGGGGCGGTTCTTGGCTGGATACGCGTACGACCAGGCTGCCGCCGCGGACGTCGATCACCGTCACCGGCTCGCCGGCTTCGATGGGCAGGCCTTCGCTCATCGCGTCGTACAGCCGGTCGTCGATCCGCACTCGCCCGCTCGGCAACATCACGCTGAGCGTCACGCCGTGCTTGCCGACCATCGCGCGTAGTACCTTGCGCGGGTCTTCTTCCGAGATCACTTCGTCGTCCGACGGCGCGCCCAGGATCATGCGCTGTCCCATCCGTGTGCGCGGGAAGAAATGGAGCGCCGTGGTAAATGCTGCCGGCAGGCCGACGATAGCCATGCCCAGGAAGGTGAAGCCGGTTCCGGGGCTGTGGCGAAACGCCAAGACGATGGAGACGACGACCGCGCTGAGCGAGAGAAAGCCGAGCACGCCGCCGGAGGGAATGAACACTTCCAGCATCGCCAGCGCGAGGCCGGCGGAGAAAATCACAATTGCCCACGCCCAAGGTTCCATGCGATCGCTTCTCAGGACCAGGAAGTACCGTCTCCATTGAAAGAGATTAGCGGCGCGGGGGCAAGGACGGCCCGACGCGACATCGCCAAGATCACTACGCCGGCGCGGAGATTTCGCGGACGACGACGTGGGCGCCGTGGACTTCGATCACTTCCACGGGTTGTCCGGCGGCCACGTACTGGCCCGGCGAGGTGACGTCCAGCAATGCATCGCCGAATCGCGCCTTGCCAGCCGGCGCGAGCCGGGTCGTGGTGACGCCCTGGCAGCCGAGGAGATGCTGCCAATCGGCCATCGATTCGCGCGCGCCCAACTCGTCGGCTTCCTCGTCGGTGAGCGGCGCGAGCATGATTTTGCTGAACCAGGGCGTGTGCGGCAGAAAACGTTGCAACGAAACCGCTGCCACCATAAACCCGGCGCCCGCGCCGACGACGACCA
>JALHLM010000093.1:0-6239 GCA_022844585.1 Pirellulales bacterium
GGACTCCGGCCACCAAATCCACCAACGCTCCATGGACCGGCTGTTGCGGTTGTACTTTGCGTATCCGAATGTGCGCGCGTCGCTGAGCGATGAGGCTGGGGTGGTTGCGTTGGGGACGACGGTTAGCACGGAGGACGCAGTCCGCCACGACCGCTTGGCAACGCCGTAGAGAGTTTCTACGGCAAACTTCATGCGATTCCGTTCTAGGCGACCGCGGCTTGCCGAGGATCGATGACCGTTATTCCGGAGAACCGGGCAAAGTCGGAAATGTTGAACGTAAGTATCTGTCGGATGCTGTGACGCTCCATTGCCGCTACCAAACGCACGTCATGCGCGGACCGACCGACGATCTGATGCTGTGCTACCAACTGATGCCAGCGTTCGAAAATCGAACGCTCGTCGCGAAAGAAGCGGAATCTGGAAAGCAACATAACAATGTCGGCGTGCGCTTCGGCGACTGTCATGCCGAGACCGTTCAACTCGGCCGGGCGCGTCGCGACCACCCAGAATTCGTAGAACACCTGCGGTACCACGCAGAGAACTTCATTCGCTAGTCGCAATCTTTCCACGGCCGCCACTGCCACGCCGTGCATCGCATGGCTCGGTTGAGCCGCACGCAGGACAACATTCGTATCTACGAGGATCATTCCCCGCGCCCCTCGTAGATGCTCTCGCGACTGTCGTCCGCTTCTCCCGGCAGTCGTCGATGGCCTTCCGCCCAGCGGCGGAATTCCCGGGCCCAGGCCTCAGCGCTCAAGTCCGGCTCTGTCGACGCGCCCTCCAACTGGAAGTCCAGGGCGTCGCGCAGCGCCACCATCTCGTCGTGAGACAACTGCGGCAGGCTGCTGATCATATTTTGGAGATCGTGCATAGTTTCATTCTATCGCGCACAATCAGGGACAGGCAAATCCTTGCACCGACGCATCGCGCCCGCGCAGGATCTCCGAGAACGTGTCCGTATCGAGGATCGAGCGTTCCATTTACTCGACGCGCCACTGGCTCTCATACGCCGCTTCCAAGACGCCGTCGAGCACTTCCGGCGTATCGGCGAAGAGGCCGATCAAGGCACTCGACTTGCCAACGCCGCCCTGGACCACGGACCCGGCGTGCAACGCCTAGTCCAAGGCATCCCGCAACGCAAGCTTCTCGTCGAAAGAAAGCTCGGGAATGCTGCCGATGATCGATTGAAAGTCGTGCATAGTGAGATTCTTTACAGCAATCAGACCGTGCTGTTTCGCATCTCCGGTCAACCTTACTCTGCCGGCGCCCCCGCGATCAGCTTCACAAAGTCCCGGTTGCACTTGAACTTTGCCAGTTTGCTGGTGAGTTGTTCCATCGCGTCGACGTGGTGCATCGAGCTGAGGGTGCGGCGAAGCATGGTCACTGCGTGCAGCGTGTCGGGGTCGTGCAGCTTCTCTTCGCGGCGGGTGCCGGATTGGCTGATGTCGATCGCGGGCCAGACGCGGCGGTCCGAGAGTTTGCGGTCGAGCACCAGTTCCATGTTGCCGGTGCCTTTGAACTCCTGGAAAATCAGTTCGTCCATGCGGCTGCCGGTGTCGATCAGCGCGGTGCCCACGATCGTCAGCGAACCGCCTTCTTCGAATACCCGGGCCGTGGCGAACAGTTTTTTCGGGACGTCCATCGCCTTGATGTCGACGCCGCCCGACATCGTGCGACCGGTGTTGCCGACCCACTTGTTGAACGCCCGGGCGAGGCGCGTGATGGAATCCATCAACAAGAACACGTCGTGCCCCATCTCGGCCAAGCGCTTGCATCGTTCGATGACGAGTTGCGAGAGCCGCACGTGGCTCTCCACGTCGCGATCCAGGCTGCTGGCCACCACTTCGCCGGTGACGTTGCGCTTCATGTCGGTGACTTCTTCCGGACGTTCGTCGATCAACAACACGATCAACTTGATTTCCGGATAGTTCGTCGCGATCGCCTGGCTGATCTGTTGCAACAAGATCGTTTTGCCGGTTCGCGGCGGGGCGACGATCAACGCGCGCTGGCCTTTGCCAAGCGGCGTGAGCAGGTCCATCACCCGTGGGCTCAACGGCTGCGTGCCGGTTTCGAGTTTGAGCCAACTCTCGGGGTTGATCGGCGTGAGCTGATCGAAGGTCTTCACGTTGACGTATTCGTCCGGTTTCATCCCGTCGACGTCGACGATTTCCTTCAACCGCGGGCCTTGCAGCTTGCGATTCTGCTGCGCGATGCCGTGAATCAGCACGCCTTCGCGAAGCCCATACTTGTCGATCATGGTCCCGGGCACGAAGGCGTCGGTGCGCTCGCGGGAATAATTGTTGTTCGGGTCGCGGAGAAAGCCGTACCCGTTGGGGTGCATTTCGAGCACGCCTTCGGCCGGAATCGTGGGGAGCGGCTCGCCGTTTTCATCGACGATCTCCGGTTCCGGGCCCCCGCCTGGCATGGGCGGGCGATCTCCTCGGTAAGGCCGCGGGCGACGACCTCGGCGGTTATCCATTCCCCCTCCACCACCACCGCCTCCTCCTCCGCCACCTTGTCGGTAGCCGTTCCCTTGATAGGGACCACCTGGTCCGCCCGGCCCTCCTGGCCCACGACCTCGACTCCGGCCCATTCGTTTCTTTGCCATGCCTCACCTGGAACTCAAATCACACGGAACGATCCCGCGCGGGATCGCCGGGAACACGTCAAACATTTCATGAAGCGAATTGCGCACCTGCCGCGCGCGAAATCACTGCGCACCGCGCAGGTATGCGAAACGCGGATTCGCCGCCTCCTCAAGAGACGGTCACCAAACCGTGCGACGATGCACACAGCCGCACGGAAGCGCGAAATCACTGCCCAACTCGTCGTGGAAACGCATTCGCGTCAAGGCGTACTGGCTGAATGGGCGCGCAATCCAAGGGATTGCCAAGCATTGACCAGGACTCAATCGCAATTCCAGGAGCCACTTCCGTGCCACTCCGGAAAGCGTCGCTAACGAACGTCCTCCACAAGTGCGCATCCGCCGAGCTCAAGGCCGCGGATGGCAGTCATTATGAACCGAGCGGCCAAAACCGCGCGTTGCCGGCTAAGGAGGTTAGGGTACAAAAACCAGCCAGGCCGCGCCCCACTCACTCAAGGCGAACGGGGCGAACTACGCGTCAATTCCGGCCAATGCTACTGCGCACGACGCAGCCAAAACAGGGCCTGCCGTGCCCAGAAAAACCCGACAACTGAAGCCGCTTCGCTTCGGTTAACTTCCCCGACTGCGGGTCTCACCCAAGCGGGAAAAAGAAGCGTTGCAGTGCCCCGAAACAAAATGCTTTCAGGGCGAATCCGACCGGGTTCGACGAATCTCCCGGTCACAGATCCGAAACGGCCAGCGCCGTCAGGTAGAACTCAAGCTATCGAGAATCTTAATCTTCCCAACCTCCGTGTCAAGCACAACGCGCAAGGTTTTTGGGAACTCGCGCCGCCGGAAGCCCGCATCCCCCGCAACTTCCGCGTTCACGGCAGAACGGCGAATTTTGGCACAACCCCTACACGTGGGCGGCCGATAAGAACTTTTAAGGCTCGCCGCGCCGGCGGGTCGCGCAGATTGCTTCCCGCAAGCAGGATGGCACGGCCATGCGCCACTTTCACCAAGTCACCGTTCTTGCCGTCGTCGTTGCCGCCTCCGTGACTCATGCGCAAGCCGAGGAAGGCTGGCGCTGGGCGCGTAACCTGGAAGAGGCCCGCACTTTGGCCGCCGAGTCCAATCGACTCGTGCTCGTGCATTTCAGCGGGACGAATTGTCCGCCTTGCCAACGGCTGGAAAAAGAAGTCTTCGCGCAACCCACGTTCGGCCAATCGCTCGCGTCGCAATATGTCGGCGTGAAGATCAACGCCGATCTGTATCCGGCGACGGCGCGCAAATTCCGCGTGGAGTCGTGGCCCACCGACGTGATCATCACGCCGGACGGTGAAGTCGTCGATCGACTCATCAGCCCGCGCACGATGGCCGGCTATACGGCAACCATGGCGCAAATCGCCTCGGACTTCGGTCATCAATCGGCCGTGGCCGCTTCGCCCTATCAGCGCCCCGTGGTCTCCTACGGCGAGGTGCGTTCCACCGCTCCGGCACAACAACCGACGGCGCCCGCCGCGCCGGTGGCTCAACAATCGCCGCCGCAGCGTTACACTTCCCCCGTCGCGCCGCCGGATACAGCCAACGTCGCGCCGCCACACGTGGAGGACCGTTACGCTGACTACTACAACCGCCCGGCGCAAGAACAGGCGCCGCCGGCCGTGCAGCCGGATCGCTATAGCAACTATCAAGTCGATACGGCCGCGCCGGTCGGTCCTGCCGCGCCAGTGATGAACGACCGCTACGCGGATCAGTACGCCTCGCAACAAGCGACGGCCGTCGCGCCGCAAATGTCCCCTAACTACGCGCCGCTGCAACAACAAGTCATGGCCCCGCCGGCGCAAACGATGGGCCCGCCCGCCGCGGCGATGTCGCCTGGCGCTGTGGCCGCGAATCCTTACGTCCAAGGCCCGTCGGCAACGCCGCCCACGCGTGGCGGCATCACGCAAGATCAACTACCGCCAGGCGCCGCGCCGTTAGCCATGGACGGCCATTGCCCGGTCACGCTGGTCGAGCAACAACGCTGGGTGTTGGGCGACGTCCGCTGGGGCATCTCGCACGAAGGTCGCACCTACCTGTTCACCAGCGCCGCGGAACGCGACAAGTTCTGGCAGCAACCGAATCGTTTCAGCCCGGTGATGGCCGGCAACGACCCGGTGCTCGCCACGGACCACGGCCAAATGCTGGCCGGCCGCCGCGAACACGGCCTCTTCGTGAACGGCCGCATCTACCTCTTCGTCAGTGAAGAATCGCTGGCCCAATTCGAACGCAACCGCGAACGCTACGTGCAGAGCGTGAATCGCACGCTGCGTTGAGTGGGAGGATTCACCACGGAGACACGGAGGCACGGAGAAGTGGTGTTAAGAGTCATTCCATTCGCTCTGTCTACCGTGCAATGAAATAGTGCGAGACGAGATAGGACGAACAGAAAAGGTCCACTGGCGCATCCAGTGGGCCTTGTTCTTTGATCTTGGGGCGACGTTCGTGGATGGTGCCGAACATCAAGCTTCATCGTTCAATCACAAAACTTTGCCTACGTCACTGCGAAGTACTTTTGCAACGACCTTCTCCGTGCCTCCGTGTCTCCGCGGTGAAATCCTTACCGTCGCGTCTCCAGATTCGGCATCGCCTCGTTCAACTCCGCGATGCCGGCTGACGTCACCTTCGAGCGGTTCAATCGCAGTGACGTGAGATTCGTCAACCCGTGCAGGTGTTTTAAGCCGGCGTCGGTGATCCGGGTGTCTTGCAGCCATAGCGATTGCAGGTTCTTGAGCCCGGCGAGATGCCGCAGGCCGTCGTCGGTCACTTCGCAGCCGTCGAGCATCAGGCTTTGTAGATTCGGAAACTTGCCGATCTGCTCCAACCCGGCGTCCGTGATCGTGGCGTTGGTGCAGGAGAGAAACACCAGGTCGACGCGCCCGGCGAGCGGCGCCAAGCCTTCGCCAGTCAGCTTCGTTTCGGCGATATAAAGCGTGCGGAGTTGCGACAGATTCTCCAACGCCTTAAGCCCTGGATCCGTCACCAGCGCGCCGTTGATCCAAAGCGTTTGCAAGTTCACCAGTTGTGCGACTTCCGCCAATCCGGCGTCGGTCAGTTCGGTTTCATCCAGCCCGAGCTGAGTCAGCTTGGATAGCGCCGCCAGCGCGTGGAGTTCTCCCGCCCCGACGCGCAGGTTCTTGAGCGAGAGGTATTCCAGCTCCTTCAGTCCTGCGAGCCGCGGCAAGCCAGCCCCGGTGACGCGGCAATCGCCGAGGTACAATCGCCGCAGATTCACCAGGCCGGCGATTGTATCGAGCTGCTCGTCGCCGAAGGTCGTGTCTTCCAGCGACAACCATTCCAGGCCGACCAGCGCTCGTAGATACTCCGCAGCGTCGGGACTAATCGCCGCGCGTTTCAAGGAAAGCGTCGTCAGGTTTTCGACGTCGGCCAGATGTTGCAACCCGCTGTCGCCCCCTTGCCAGCGATCATTCAGCGACACACGCATCCCCGGTCGATATTCACCCGTGCGCGTTTCATTGCGTACGTCAGCGCCCTGCGACGCGAGTTGCACGACGGCCAGATTGTGCCGCGAGCGGAGCGCTCGTTGGGCGTAATGCGCCGTATTCGTACGTGGCGAGCTCATCAACGAGCGGAGCGCCTCGCCAGCCGCGGC
>JALHLM010000093.1:6249-14352 GCA_022844585.1 Pirellulales bacterium
GGAACGCACCGTGACCTCCAGGTCGCGCCCGTCAGCCGCTTGCCGCAACGGTGCGATGGCTTCCGCGCCTACGCCCAGCAAACCGCGTGAGGCCGCCTGGCGCACGCTGTATTGGTCGTCGCCCAATCGCTCGACCAGCGACAGAATCTGATCGTGGCTCGGGCATTCACCCGCAGTAAGCCCGTCGACCGCGCCCAGCCCCAGCGCCACCGCCGGGGCAGTTATCCAACACGACCGCACCAATGAAATCCACGCTCTGCTTGTCAGTTGCCTGGTCAATCGGTCGAGTCGGTTGGGCATCATTCAATTCACTCGTCTCGGGTATTGCCCCCGGAGGCGGCCTCGCGTGGCGTGATGACGCCGTCGCCATCTTTATCGCGCCGCGCAAATTCCGTGGCCTTCGATTCCGTCCATCGGTCGGAGTATTCCGCCATCAGGACCTGGCCGTCGCCGTCTTCGTCGGCGTCGACAAACCAGTCAGGGGTTCCTTTGGGTAGACGCTCTTTCGGCGTCAAAAAGCGGAACGACTTGCGCGCATTGTCGCTGCTCGAACTGGAGCTGCTCCGTGACTCGCGCCCGCCGCGGGGGCGGTCTCCGCCGCCACTGCTCGCGGTTTTCTCGCCGCCCTCGCTTTTGTTGCCGCCGAGTTGGGCGGCGATTTCTTCCACCGTCACGTCGCCGTCGCCGTTGGTGTCTTTGGGTTTGACGATCAGTTCATCCATCTCGTCCGGCTGCAGCTTGCCGTCGTTGTTGGCGTCGTTCGATTTGATCATCGTCCGCGCGCGCTCTTCATTCCGCGAACCGCCGCCGGAACTAGAACTCGAACCGCCTGATGGACGCGACGCCGTCGCGCTCGGCCTTGCAGCCGTTGCGGTACTCGCCCGCGGGCGAGTTGACGACGCCGTGGATCGACTGCGATTCGCGCCGCCTTCGTCCTTCTCATCCGCCGCCGGAATACCAAAGCCGGGCACCAACAACGGTGTTTCGTCCCCCAAGGCAGCCGCGGCGCCGAAGCCGGGCACGAGTGGTTTCTTGGCTTCCTTCGATTCGCCCCCACGGCGATCGCCTTCGTCACGCCCGCGATCTCCCTCGCCGTCGCGACCTCCACCGCCGCCCATTCTTTCTTCCATCGACTTGCGCAGGTCGTCAATCTTCCATGGCCCGGATTCCGACAAGCCACTGCGTTGCGCCATCTGCTGCATAAAGCCGCGGGCGCGTTCGTCTAATTCATCGAGTGCGATCTGCCCGTCGCCATTGCGATCCTGCCGGGCGAACATCTCGACAGGATTGAATCCGCCGAAGCCGCCTCCCGGGCCACCGCGCCCGCGCCGGCCGCCATCCTCGCCGCCGCGCCCGCCGCCAGGGCCACCCCAACCACCACCGCCGGGACCGCCCCAACCGCCACCCCCAGGGCCTCCGCCACCGGGGCCGCCAAATCCGCCGCCAGGTCCGCCGAAGGGTCCGCCTTGGCCACCACCGGGTCCCCCCCATCCACCGCCAGGGCCACCCCAGCCGCCGCCGGGTCCGCCACCGCCCGGAGGGCCGAAGTTCCGGCCGCGTGGACGATCGTCGTCATCGTCGTCGTCCCCGCCGCCGCGGCGATCGCGATCTCCGTCGCGCGATTCCTGAGCGAGGCTCAGACTGGGAAAGTGGGCGGGAAGGGCTACGAACAGCCCCAAGATGACGGTGATGCGGCAAAAAACTCGCATGGATTCACCCGATTTCCCTGCGACCCGCCGAAGCCGGCCGCTGAATGCATTGTAAACAGGTGCGACAAATGGGCATAGCGGAATGCGCGCAACACCCCCCGAGGGCATCTAACCATTGCCACGGCAGGGAGTTTCGAGCAAATCTCCCGGCGAAACTTCCCGCGCGACACGGTGTTTGGTAATTCCGTGGGCAGCGTCAGGGCATCCCAGGCACGCACCATTCATCGTTCAATTTCTTGGAGGCGTCGTATGTTGGCACGAAATCAGTCGGTACGCACACTCGCGGTGTGCCTGGCCTTGGGGTTGATGGCGTCAGCCGCGTTGGCTCAACCTCCTGGAGGTCCCGGCGGCGGTCGTCGTGGCGGTGGCCGCGGCTTCGGTGGCCCCGGTGGCGGAATGGGTTTCGGGCCCGGCGGCGGCGTGGATTCTGTCGCACTGCTGCGCGTGGAGAAAGTGCAGGCGGAATTGAAGCTGGATCTGGAACAGGGCGAGAAAATTGGCGCGATCAGCACGGCTGCCCGTGATGCGCAGCGCGAAGCGTTTCAGGGCTTCCGTGATCTGTCCGATGAAGAGCGCGAAGCCAAGATGAAAGAAATGGCCGAGCAACGCGCTAAGACGGACGAAGAAATTCAGGCTGTCTTGAACGAAGATCAACGCATCCGCCTGAAGCAGATTTCTCTGCAAGTCCGTGGCGCGAATGCCTTGCTGGACGACAAAGTCGCCGAAGAACTCGGCCTCGACGACGGCACCAAGGAAAAGCTGAAAGCCGCTCAGGAAGAAAACATGACCGCCATGCGCGAAGCCATGGAAGCTGCCCGTGAAGAAGGCGGCGGCGGCTTCGAAGGCATGCGGGAAAAGATGGCCGAAATGCGGAAGGAATCCGACGCCAAGCTCCTGGCCGTGCTGAGTGAAGACCAGGCCAAGAAGTTCGAGGAAATGCAAGGCGAGAAGCTCGAGATCAGCATGGAAGACCTGGGGCGTGGTCGCGGCGGACCCGGTGGTCCTGGTGGCCCCGGAGGTCCCGGTGGTGGCGGCGGTCGTCGCAACCGCGATCGCGACAGCGAGTAGCACTCGCTAGGTCGTCTAAGCAGTGAACTTTGACGACGCCCCGCACGTAGGGGTGTTCGATCCCAAGCGGAGCCGGCGGCTATGCCAGATGGCGCCGGCTCCGCTTCCCTTTTGATCCGAACCGTATGAATCTCGGTAGGAACCACGAAACACGCGAAAAGCACGAAAGCATCTGAAAAATAGCGATGCGCCGGAGCCGTCGCATCGTCTTATCAGTCAGTGCGGCGCAATCCACCGAGCCGCAACCATTTCGTGCCTTTCGTGTATTTCGTGGTTGCTCGTCTGAGCGTCCAGTCGCCGGGGTGGTTTTCCCTATTCCCGGCCCATAAAAGCGCGCTGATTCGTTGTTCCGGATCGGGTATACTGAAAACCCACGGAACAGCCCACCTGAACCTCCCGCCTCGGTACAGCTCATGGAAGCCGGTGAGATCCTTTTAACGAAGGGTTTGCTCGACGCGCGCCAATTGGAAATGATTCGCGCCGCGCGGATGGACGGTTCGCGCGCCGACCAGATCGCGGTCACCATGGGCTATTGCAGCGAAGAAGCCGCGCTCAAGGCGATCGGCGAAGAGGTTGGCCTCAGCTTCATCGACCTCAGCGAAGCCGACATCGACTTCGGCTTGCTCAAGGATTTCCCGCAAAAGTTGATCCACCGGCAGGCCCTGTTTCCGATCCAGCGCCACAACGGCACCATCACCGTCGCCACGAGCGACCCTTTCGATCTCTACCCACTCGACGAACTGGGCGCGATCACCGGCCTGCAAGTTGAGCCGGTGTTGGCCAGCAGCAACGAGATCGCTCGGCTGATCAAGACGCACCTCGGCGTTGGCAGCGAGACGATCGATGGCCTGATGGCGGCCAAGAACGCCGAAGGCGACGTCGAACTCCTCGAAGAGATCGAGTCCGACGGTTCCGAACTCTCCGAACAAGCACAGGAAGCCTCGGTCGTTCGGCTGGTGAACGAAATCTTGCTCGAAGCCATCGAGACCCGCGCAAGCGACGTTCACTTGGAGTCGCAACCCTCCGGCTTGAAGATTCGCTACCGCGTCGACGGCATGTTGCACGCGCAGCCGGTGCCGCCGGAGATCACGCGCTTTCAGGCTGCCATCATCAGCCGCCTGAAGATCATGGCGCGGTTGAACATCGCCGAGAAGCGGTTGCCCCAAGACGGACGCATCAAGCTCAAAGTCAAAGGCCGCGAAGTCGACGTCCGCGTCAGCGTGATCCCGATGATTCACGGCGAAGGCATCGTGATGCGTATCCTCGACAAGGGCGGGATGGAATTCTCGCTCCGCAAGTTGGGGATGGACGAACAGATCTACAAGAAATTCCGCGAGCTGATCCAACTCCCGCACGGCATTATCCTGGTCACCGGCCCGACCGGGTCCGGCAAGTCGACGACGCTCTACAGCTCATTGCTGGAGATCAAGAGCGAGGACGTGAAGATCATCACCACCGAAGACCCGGTGGAATATCAGCTCGAAGGCATCAATCAGATCCAGGTCCACCCCAAGATCGGCCTGACCTTCGCCGCCTCGCTCCGCAGCATCCTGCGGCATGACCCCGACGTCGTGCTGGTCGGCGAAGTCCGCGACCTGGAAACCGCCGAAAACGCCATCCAAGCCTCGCTCACCGGCCACTTGGTATTCAGCACCTTGCATACCAACGACGCCTCGGGTGCTTATACTCGATTGGTGGACATGGGCGTGGAGCCGTTCCTCGTGGCCAGCACGGTCGAAGCCGTCATGGCGCAACGACTCGTGCGCCGTTTGTGCCCGTTGTGCAAACAGGAATACACGCCGCATCCGGACGAGTTGCCGGACGATTTCCCCAAGGACCGACTCGCCAAGCTGGAACCCATCTTCCTGCCGCGCGGCTGCCGGGCCTGCCGGAACGTCGGCTACAAGGGACGGATGGGCATTTACGAATTACTCCTGACCACGGACAGAATCCGCCAGCTCGCACACGACCGCGCGACGAGCTGGGAACTGAAAAGCGCCGCCGTCGCCGACGGCATGCGCACGCTCCGCGACGACGGCTGGGAAAAAGTCCTCGCCGGTCAAACGACGGTGGAAGAAGTGTTGCGCGTCACCAAGGCAGATCGATTCTCAGTACAAAAGAAATGAGTTTGAAGTTTGAAGTGTTCAGTTTTCAGTGAGGATGTCGTACGACCCTCTTCACCGAAAACTGAACACTGAAAACTTCAAACTGAATTACCATGCCCGAATTCGCTTACATCGCGCGGGACTCCGGCGGCAAACGTGTCGCCGGAAAGTTGTCGGCGGGAAGTCGCCAGGAAGCGATCTCCTTGCTGGACCAGCGCGCGCTGTTTCCGGTCGAAATCGCGCAGGACACCAAGGGCAGCGCCGTCTGGAAGTCGAAACGCGTCAGCCCGCAGAGGCTGGCGTCGACCTACGGGCAACTCGGCGACTTGCTCCGCAGCGGCGTGCCGCTATTGAAATCGCTGTCGATCCTGGAAAAGCAATCGTCGCACGCTGGCTTGTCGGCCGTGTTGGCGGATGTGCGGAGCCGGGTGGAAGAAGGCACCACGCTGGCCGAGGCGTTCGCGCGGCACCCGAAGGTGTTCAGCGAGATGGCCATCAGCATGGTCCGCGCCGGCGGCGAAGGCGGCTTCCTAGAAGAAGCCCTCGACCGCGTCGCGGAATTCACCGAACAGCAAGAAGACCTGAAGAGCCGCACGCTGGGCGCCATCGCGTATCCGATGTTCCTGGCAGTTGTCGGCACGGTGGTCGTCACGGTGTTGATCGTGTTCTTCGTCCCGAAGTTCGCGACCATGTTCGATCGCCTCCGCGAACGTGGAGAATTGCCGGCCACCACCGAATGGCTGCTCTGGCTGAGCGAAACGCTAAGCTCTTACGGTTGGTTGATCCTGGCCGGTTTC
This sequence comes from Pirellulales bacterium, assembly GCA_022844585.1. Classification (GTDB taxonomy): domain Bacteria; phylum Planctomycetota; class Planctomycetia; order Pirellulales; family JALHLM01; genus JALHLM01. Next base: position 11,929 of record JALHLM010000093.1, read on the forward strand.
GCGGTGCTCGGAATCTTCGCGAAGAACGCGCTTGGCACCGAGGAAGGACGCCGCTTCGTCGATCGCGTGAAGATTCGCATCCCCATGGCCGGCTCGATCTTCTTGAACCTGGCCGTGGCGCGGTTCTGCCGCGTGTTGGGCACCTTGCTCAAGAACGGCGTGCCGATTTTGAAATCGCTCGATATCTCCAGCGACGCCACGGGCAACCGCGTGCTGTCCACGGCCGTGCGCGACGCCGCGGAGAACATCTCCGCCGGTGAATCGCTGGCCGGGCCGCTTGGCGCGAGCGGCCACTTCCCGGTAACGGTCGTGGAGATGATCGCGGTCGCCGAGGAAGCGAATCAGCTCGATACGGTGCTGGTGACCATCGCCGAAGGCCTGGAACGCCGCACCTGGCGGCAACTGGAATTGTTCGTCCGACTGTTGGAACCGTTGATGCTGCTTATCCTCGCCGGCGTAGTCCTGCTGGTCGTCATGGCCCTGCTGCTGCCGGTGATGAAGATGAGTACTTCGTTGTAAGGGGAGTTGGAAGTTTTCAGTGTTCAGTTTTCAGTTGGAGAAACCAACTTCGAACCGAGCACTGAAAACTGAAAACGGAAAACTTCAAACTAACGAGAGGATACCCATGCGTACTCGCCAACCCTCGCGCCGCCGCAATCGCGCCGGCTTCACCTTGATGGAAGTCTTGCTCGTGCTGGTGATCCTGGTGATCATCGGCTCGTTCGTGGGCATCGCCATCCGCAACGCCCAGGGCCAGGCGAACGTCAACGCCGCCCGGGCGCAGATCGAGCAACTCGAACAGCCGCTCGAGATGTATCACCTGAACATCAATTCGTATCCCACGACGTCGCAAGGACTGGCGGCGCTGGAGTCCGCCCCCGGCGACCTCGCCAACGCCGCGAAGTGGCAAGGGCCGTATCTCGACAAGGCGGTCCCGCTCGATCCGTGGGACAACCAGTATCAGTACATGTCGCCCGGCAACCGCAACCCGGATTCGTTCGACATCTGGAGCTTCGGCCCCGACGGCGTCGACAACTCCGCCGACGACATCGGCAACTGGCCCGCGGAATCCGCGGGCTAAAGGAAAACGCAGAGTTGCTGAGGGGAATGACGAATTTCGAAATCCGAATGACGAAAGAAGCTCGAATGTCGAATGACTGAATGGACTACGGACAAGCCAGCGATCATTCGACATTCAGTCATTCGTCATTGATTCGACATTCGGATTTCGAAATTCGTCATTCTCGCTCAGCGGTTCAATACGAATTGCACTGCTTATCATGTTCTCCTATCGCCAACCGAAACGCCGGTCCGGCTTGACCCTCATGGAGGTCTTGCTCGTGCTCGCGTTGTTGGTGGCGATGGGGGCGATGGTCTGGCCGAGCTTGCAACGGCCGTTCGCGGCGGAGCGTTTGCGCCGCGCGGGCGATCAAGTCCGCGCCCATTGGAGCCGCGCGCGGAATCGCGCCATCGATTCCGGCGAGGTCTATTCCTTCCGCTGCCAGTTGCAGGGAAGCCGGTATCTGATCGAGCGTTATGCCGGGCTCGATATCGACCAAGCGGTGACGTCCACTGGCTTCGCGGCGACCGCATCGGATAACTCGACGCCCGGCAAGCCGGCGCTGTCGATCGACAAGACGCTGCCGGCTGGCGTGACGATGTCGGACCTACAAACCGAGCAAGACGCCCGCACCTCCAGTCAGGCGATGGAGTTCGGCAACGAGGATCCCAGCCAATCGCGCGACGAAACCTGGTCGACTCCCGTCCTCTTCTTTCCCGATGGAACCTCGACTTCGGCGGAGTTGACGCTCACCAACCAGTACGGCGCTACGGTCTTGATCTCGTTACGCGGACTGACCGGCGGATCGCGGCTTGGCGAAGTCACCGCCGATGAAACCAACGCGGCGCCGGTGCTGGAGAAATCGCCATGAAGCGCCGGCGCAAAGGCTTCTCGCTGATGGAGGTGATCCTCTCGATCGCCATCCTGGCGTCGGCCACGGTGCTGCTGGGCGAGCTCACACGGTTCGGCATGCGCAACGCCCGCATCGCCCGCGACTTGACGCAAGCCCAACTCCTGTGCGAAAGCAAACTCAACGAGCTCGTGTCGGGCCTGACGCCCGCAGAAAACGTCAGCGGAGCCACGTTCGACACAACCTACGATCCGGATCAGGCGTGGCTCTATTCCATCGAAACGAGCGAAATCGACGCCAATACCGGACTCGCCACCGTTACTGTCACGGTGAATCAGAACCTGCAGGCCAGCCAGCGCCCCGTGCAATTCGCCCTCACCCGCTGGATGATGCCTCCGGCGAGCACCACGGCGGAATCCGAGGAATCATCCACCGCCGACAGCGCCAATTCGAGCAGTTCCTCAAGCTCGGGCAGCAACGCAGCGTCAGGCAGTTCATCGACCGGAAGTAGTCC
>JALHLM010000094.1 GCA_022844585.1 Pirellulales bacterium
GGGTACAGCCAGGACTCGAACAACGCGGCCATCAACAAGTACGTGATAATGATAGCGAGAGCGAGGTTCCAGCCCAACACTTTCCAGGTTTGCGTCAACTTATCGGCGGTGCCGGAGAGGACCATCTGGTAGCCCCCTTCGAGTTGGCCCGAGGCTTCCAGCGGTGCGATGATCTTGTCCTTGATGAGCGACATCGCGTTTTCGAGCGGCATCTCCTCCGGCGGCAGGACCGAAATCGTGATCACGCGCATGCGGCGCACGTGATTAATTTGTTCCGGCGCGCTGCCGTACTTGACGTCTGCGACGGCCGCCAACGAAATCAGTTGCCCGCCGGGCGTGGCGAGTGAAAGCGCTTCCAAGTCCTGGGTGCGCGAGGCGAACTTGTCGCCGCCTTTAATCGTGAGATCGATCTTGTCGCCGTCGATGAAGTAGTCGCCGGCGTAAGCGCCGTCGACTAGGGCGTCTACGGTGTAGCCCATATCCTCGGCGCTGATGCCCATATCGGCGGCTTGCTGCCATTTGGGCACAATGTGCATTTCAGGACTCGACAGATCGAGACTCGGATTCGGACGTCCCTGCGCGACTTTGACTTCACCATCGACTTTGACTTTGATGAACTCGGCGATCTTGCCCATCACCTGGCCGCCGAGCGACGACAGTTGACGAATGTCGGGGCCGATGATGTCGACGTCGATGGAGCGCCCGCCGGATAGCCCGCGCTCGAACAAGCTGCGCTTGTTGGCCACGGCCAGCACGCCGGGCATGCCTTGGATGTTTTTCTTGAGCAGCTCCGTGGCCTCGTCGATTCGTGCGGGATCGGCGGCGCGCAGGCCCATGAAGATGCTGCGCCCGCGGGCGACGAAGAAGTAGTCGGCGATCGGCGGACCGTCCAGGTTCTCCGCCTCGGGACTGCCAAGCTCGCAGTTCCAATACTTTTCCAGGCGATGCTCGACTTCCTCGCCCATTTCGAGCATCTGATTGAGGTTATAGCCGGGCGGCGGGAACAAGTTGGCAATTGCCAGGTTGCGATTGCCGGTCGGCAAGTATTCGCGGTCCGGCAACATCAGGTAACTGCCGCCGATCGAGAGACCAATCAACAGGCAGACCACGACCAGGCGTCGCCAGACGCTTTGCAGCAAGTACGTGTTGATCGCCACGACCGAGGTGACGAACCAGCGCCCGAACCAATCGAGCGGCGCGAGCAGGTAGTTGGCGAAGTTCTCGAAACGATGCGTGGCGTGACGTCCGGCCCGTCGCAGTTCGTCGCGGGAAAAGCGATGCTTGCCGTTGCGCTGATGCGCGGCTTCCAGCTGGAGATCGAGATCGTGCTGCCGATCCATCGATTTAAGCATCTTGCCGGCGGCCGTGGGCACGACGACCAGCGCCACCAGCAATGAGCAAACCAGCGCGCTGCTGGCCGCCAGGGCGATGTCGCGAAATAACTGACCGGCCTGGTCGTGTACGAACAGCACCGGCACGAACACGGCGAGGTTGGCCAGCGTGGAGGCCAACACCGCGCCCCACACTTCTTGCGTGCCGCGGACCGTGGCGGCAATCGTGTCGTCCCCTTCTTGGCGATGCCGATAGATGTTTTCCAGCACCACGATAAAGTTATCGACGAGCATGCCGACGGCGAACGCAATGCCAGCCAAGCTGAGCACGTTCAACGAACGGCCGAGCAGGTTCATCATCAGGAACATGCCCATGATGCTAACGAAGATCGACAGGAAGATGATCACCGTCGAGCGCAGGCTGCGTAGAAACACCAAGAGACAGATGAACGTGAGCGCCGCGCCTTCGACGATGTTTTCGTTGACCAGGTCGATCGAGGAATAGATGTAATCCGTTTCGTCGTACACCTGACGCAGGATCAGGCCGCGCTGCTTGAGGACGCCTTCGTTCAACTCCGCGGTGGCTGCGCGGAGGCCGTCCATCACATCGAGCACGTTCGCGCCGGTTTTGCGCGAGGCGTTGATCCCTACGACGGATTGCTCGTAGCGGCGCATGAAGCCGTCGGGCTTCTTGTAATCAAGGCGGACCGTGCCGACGTCGCGGACGTAGACCGGGATGCCGTCGCGGCGGGCGATGATCACGCCTTCGACTTCATCGGTCGTGCGAAACTGGCCGAGCGTGCGGACGACGTAGCGCCGTTTGCCTTCCCAGAAATCGCCGCCGGAGGTGTCTTTGTTCTGCGCGCGCAGGGCCTGGCGGACATTGGCGATGGTCAGTTGCCGCGCGGCGAGTTTTTCCGGATCGACGACGACCTGGATTTCTTCTTCTTTGCCGCCCATGACCATCGAATCGGAAACGCCGTCGACGTTTTCGAAGCGGGCCTCGATGAAGTTGCGGGCGAAGCGGCGCTGCGTGGTGATATCCAACGGCGGCGGCAACAGCTCGCGCATGGCCGGATGCTTTTCCGCCATCGTCCGCATGCGGTAAATCAACAAGCCGATGTCCTTCGTGCGGAGGATCTGCTCCAGCCCTTTGTCCATTAACTCCGGATGCTTTTCGGCGAAGGCCTCGAGCACTTCCCGTTCGACGGGGCGCTGGCTGAGGATGAACCAGGCGATAAATCGATCGGAGCCGTTCGAAGTGGTGATGACCGGCTTGTCGACGTTCTCAGGATATTGCCGAACCTGCTGCAGACGCGTATTCGCCATCAACAGCGCTTCGCGCATGTCGGCGTCGGGCGTGAATTCGAGGCGGATGCGGCCACGCGAATCGGTCGATTCCGACGTCATCTTGTACAGCCCCTCCACGCTTTGGAGCTGCTCTTCCTGCGGCTGAATGATCTCGCTTTCGATTTCTTCCGGGCTGGCGCCGGGCCACACGGTCTCGATGGACAGCTCGGGGACTTCCACGTCCGGCGTGAGTTGCATCGGCATCGCGCGGCGGGCGATCTCGCCAAACATGAGAATCAAAATCACCACGACGGTGACTTTGACCGGGTTCTGAACGAACGATTTGATCAAGGACATGATCGGATTTCCATGGGCGGGAACGCATGCCGCAGGAGCGGTACGTCAAAGGAAATTCGCAAGGCGAGTCAATCGCATCTCCATCTACTTCCCTACTTCTTCCAACAGCACTTCCTGCATCGGTCGGAGCCGTTCATTTCCTTCGACAATCACCGTGTCGCCAGGTTTGATTGCGCCGATGACTTGAATCGTCGCGTCCGAGGCGATTCCCAATTGCACTGGCACGGGGCGCGCCTTGGCCATCTTGTTGGAGGCACTGGCGCGATCCACGAGCCAAACGACCGGCGTTGGGCCGCCGAGTACGACCGCGTCTTTGGGAACCAGCGTCGCCATCTCCGGTTTGCCGACGGGTAATGTCGCGCGGGCGAACATGCCCGGCATGAGCAGTGGAGCGCCGTCGACGAAGGTGTTTTCGACGCGGATCTTGACCGGGAAACTCCGCGAGCGGAGATCGGCCTGCGGGACGATGACGGCCACATCGCCTGTGAAGGCGTGTGTCGGAAGCGCCGTGACTTCCACCCGGGCATCGGAACCGACGCGCAGGTTTTCGAGGTACTGTTCCAGCACCATGGCTTCGATATCGACGTGATGAATCTCCACGACGTCAACGATCGGGCCAGCCTGCTGAACCCATTGCCCGACTTCAATGGATTCCGTGATGACGTAACCATCGAACGGGGCGCGAATCGTGTGCTTTTCCAGCCGATCGGCAATGAGATTCGCTTGCTCGACCGCGACGGAGAGTTGCGCTTCGGCCTGAGCGATTTGTTCCGCGCGCGGGCCGGCGACTGCCAGCTCATGCGCGGCTTTCGCTTCCATTAATGCCTGTGAGGCCTGTTCGGCTAGCGACGTGGCGTCTTGCATCTCGGCAAGACTGATCGCGCGGCGTTCGTTGTAAAGTTGTTCGATGCGTTCCAGATTGTTTTGTGCGTAGGCATTCCGCGCCTCGGCGCTGGCCATCCGTGCGCGTGCTTGTTCGATTTCTTCCGGACGCAGGCCGTGTTTCAATTCGTCGAGTTCGGCTTGACGAAGCCGCACTTGCGCTTGAGCGCCGGCCAGTTCGATTTCCAACGTGCCCGTACGAAGTTGGGCGAGCGGCTGATCCTTCTTGACGGCATCGCCCGCGTTGACCATGAACTCGATCACGCGACCGTCGACGGCGCTGCCGACCGTGCTCTTGCGGAGCGGCATCACCGTGCCAACGAAGGTTTGGCCCGCGGTCACTTCTTGTTCGATCACTTGCGTGACTTTGACATTTGCCGGCGGCATCTGCGCGACGGCCGGCAGGCACATCGACACCAAGACCACCAGGCCGCCGAAGCCGCCAGACGCACGCGGCGGCCGCGTATTCGGCCGCACGCGCGGCGCCTTCGGTACGCGGACCGGCGCCAAGCGCCGCACGAGCCGCGGCGCGAGGAATTCCACCAGACGTGCTACGCCTCGTCGAAACGCGCCCATTTAACCCACCTCACGTGCCGTCAAGGCGTTCAAGTTGATCTGCATGCGTCGCAAATAGTCCAGGAACTGTTCGCGCTCTAGCGGTGTGAAATCTTTCACCGCCTGCTCGCGGACTCGTTGGGCGGACGGCTTGCTGGCGTTCCAGATCGGTTCCGCCTTGGGCGTCGCCCGCACGAGCTTCTTGCGGCGGTCGCCTGGGCAGGGAATACGCTGAATCCAGCCGTGCTGTTCCATGCGGTCGAGGACCGTGACCAACGTGGCCGGTTCGATCTGCATCCGTTCGGCGAGCTCGTTCTGCGCGAGTCCGCCTTCAATGGCCAGCCAGGCCAGCACCTGCCACTGGCGGAAGGTCAGCCCCAGCGGGGCTAACTCTTCGTTCAGCGCACGTTGCATCATGTGCGCCGAGGTGCAGAGCCAATAGCCGACACTGGATTTGAAATCGTGTTCTAGCATCAACGTCGGCCCACGCGCCCAGATTGTTAGGCAACTAATGATCTACTTGGATCATACCGCTTCGGCGAGACGGACTCAATGAAAAAAATCGCCGAAAGGCCCCGCCGGATTGGCTCGCAGCGACCGTCAGCATTTCGCTGGTTCGTTGACCGCGGCGGGCTGTCCACTTAGCTTGATACGTACTGATCTGGCGGAGCGGGCGATGCGGCAATTCTGGGAGCGACCGATGGTTCACTCGTTACTTCGCGCGATCATGGCGACGTCGCTGACACTCGCCTTGGCTTTGAATGTGGGCGCGACGCCGATTCGGCTCACCATTCAGCCCGACAGTGAGTTGGACGTCTCATTGGTTCTCGTGGGCTCGATCGACGGTGAGGACTCGGGGACTAGCGAAATCACCGGCTATTTCGACGCGGAGATCGATTTCGATGCCCAGGGACGCCCTGTGGGCTCGCGGATCGTGGGCGCCGATTTGAACGCGTCGGACGTTTCACTTTCGATTCCGCTTGGCTTTCCGCTGGGTTCCTTGGACGTCGACGCTCGCGGGTTGCACTTAACGGCCTTCACGCCGAACGCCCCGCCGAATCCGCCCGTGGACCCGGTGACGGGAGCGTTCGACCTGGACCTGCACCGCTTTCGATTGGATGCAGGAGTGGCCTCGGCTGAGAGCACGCTGTACAGCGCGGAGTTTGATTTTGCCGTCGAACCGGAGGAATTCACCCCGTTGGACGGCATGACCGGGACGCTGCTTCAGCCCAATGGCCCCCAAGGCGGACCGGTAACCCTGACGACGCCGATTGCACTCCAGGAGTTCGTGACAACGGTGGATTTGGGCATTTTCGGCACGGTGGACATCTTCATCGAGCTGAACGGAACCCTAGTCGCGGAAGGGCTTTACGAACCGGAAACGATGGACGGCGATACGAACGGTGACGGTGCCGTGACGATCGAGGATTTGAACAACGTCCGGAACAATTTCGGCGGCGCGGGACTGGGTGACGCGACGGGGGATGGCCTCGTGAATATCGAGGATCTCAACGCCGTGAGAAACAACTTCGGGGCCGGATTGGCGGCCTCGGTGCCGGAGCCGACGGCGCTTTGCCTGGCGGTGCCGTTAATCCTTCTGACTCTCGCGGCGGGGCAGTTTGGGAGGCCGGGGAAAGCTTGTCGATAAATTTCCAAAAAACGCTTTTCAGCTTGTTGCAATGCCGGTAGGGGTGGGTTATACCAGAAGTAACGCTGAAGAATTCTGTCTGCCCTGATTCATGGCAAAGGAGCTTTTGAGCGGTTCAATTTGGCGATAACAGTGCGAGCGCCTTGTGCCTCTCGCGCTGAAATGTGTGAAGGACGTCATTTCTACGGTTACCACTGCATCAAAGAGGAGCCACTCGTGAAGTTGAAAAGCTACATGCGGTTGGCTGCATGCGTCGCCCTGGCCTATATGGTCAGTTACGCAACGCCAGCCCGCGGTGCAGCGTTGGTACCGGGATCCGTGCTGATTCCGGGTGCCGCAGAACCAGATCCAGTGGGAGCTACGTTACTTTTCACCACGGGAGCGGTGCCGTTCGCGGTGCCAGGATCGTTTTCAGGGACGCTGACCGCTTCGGTCTACGACCCTGATCCGTCCAATCCCTTGGGAGGCGTGACGCTGACCTACTTGATCTCGAATGACGCCGCCAGCGCGAATTCCATCGGCCGTTTCACGGTCGACGGATATTCGGGTTGGGGTACGGACGGGAGCTATCAAACTCCTGTCGCGGGTGTTGCACCTGCATCGATCGATCGGAACGTGTCTGGGGACGTGATCGGCTACAATTTTGTGCCGACCGGCGCCCCTGCCACGGGTTTCCTCATTCCGGGCGGGTCGAGCGCGTTGTTGGTCGTTCAGACCGACGCGCCTGACTACACCACGTCCGCCTTGGGAAGCTTCATCGACGGCGGTGTCACATCCATTCCCACTCTGGCTCCGGTCCCGGAACCCTCGACCATTGCTTTGGTCTTGGGCGGACTGGCTAGTTTGGGCGTCTATCGTCTGCGTCGCCGTTAAAAGCATGGCCCTCACCGGGCCACCGCAAGACTGATTGTCCTTCGTGTCGAGCGGCCCAAATGGGCCGCTCGACTTTTTTTATTCGCTGCTGCAACGGGCACCGCGTTCGCGCGGCTATGTCGCCATTGCGGCAACTTGACGGGCGCGACTATCATCCGCCGAACAATTGAGCTTGAAGCGGCCAAGGAGGGTCGGTCGAGTGCTCTCAAAGCTGAAGTTTTCACGCGGCCCGCTGCGCTGGTGGATCATGGCCGCTGGTTTGCTCCTCGGGCACGTCACTTTTGCCGGCTTCGGTGTCGGGACCTTGTTGATCATCCTCGGCGCAATGTTGCACGTTTGGTCGAAGGCGGCGCTCTGGCAGAATCGCCAACTGTCGACGGATGGCCCTTACCGTTTTACGCGAAATCCGTTTTACCTGGCCAACCTGCTGATCGACGGCGGTTTGCTGGTCGTGATCGGCCGCTGGGAAATCGCCGTGCCTGCGCTGTCCGCCTGGATTTGGGTCTATCACCGCACCATAGCGGCCGAGGAAGCCACCTTGCGAAGTTTGTTTGGCGAGGCGTTTGACGCCTATTGCCGCCGCGTGCCGCGGTTCCTACCGTGGCCGGGACGCCTTCTATCGCGTGACGAGGTCGCCGGACCACGGTGGACCTGGAGCAATCCCAACCTTGCGACTGGCAAAGAATGGACCCGGGCCTGCCGCGTGCTGATGTGCCCGTGGCTGCTGCTGGCGGCGGCGATGGCACGTCAATCCACCGGCTTCGCATTCACCACGTTCGGCCTGGGGCTCGCGGTGTCGATGGCGTGCGTGTGGTTTGTGGCCGGCACGCTCGCGTCGCCGCGAAAGCGGCCGCGCCTCGGCGCTGAATCGCCGTAAGTCCGCTGGCTCGCCAAACGACGCAGTTTATCTTGTTGGCGTGGCGGCGTTGCGCCTATACTTCCGCGCTCGATTTTCTGGCGCAGCGACAAGGAGGTCGCCGTTGCTTGCCCGCTGGCCTATTCGCAATAAGCTGCTGCTCGGACTGGCCTTGTTGCTGGTGAGCGTCGCCGCGCTCAGCGGAACGGGCTTTCAGGCCGTGTACGCATATCGCGGACTGGTCAAAAGCCTTGGGCGGCGCGCCGCGGAACTGCCGTTGGCGGCGAATCTCAATCAAAGCGTCGGCGACCTGCGACTAACGCTGCGCGAGTCGCGCGCACAACCGGCCTGGCCGGCGACGGACGCTTCGGGGGAACGCACGACGATTCCAGGCAACTCTTTCCACGAGCGCTGCGCACTGGTGCAAGAATCGTTGCGGCTCTACACGCTGCAACTGCGCGACAGTGCGGAGCGCCATCCGCGGATCGGCGACGCCACGCGCTCGCAGGAATGGGAGACGGTGGCCGAAATCGAAGCGTCGCTTGAGCGGATTCAGCAACTCGACGCGGCCGACCTGTGGCTCAAGGACGAAGTCGTCGCCGCGAAACTGGACGGCGAGTTGGCTAATTTGCAGCAGCTCACGGCGCAGTTGCCGAGTTACTTGCACGCCGAAATTCGCCACGTCGCCGATGAAGTGCGCGGGCAGTACCGCGCGCTGATTGGCATCAGTTGGGTCACCAGCATCACGGCGGCGCTTTCGCTGGGGTTGATGGTACGCCTGTTTTACCATTGGGTATTCCGTCCGCTGCGCGTGCTGATCAAGGGCTCACGCAAGGTGGCTTCCGGGCAGTTCGGGTATCGGATTCACCTCCAAACCCAAGACGAAATGTCCGAGCTCGCCGACGCCATGAACGACATGACGGCGCGGTTCCAAGCCATTCGCGACGATCTCGATCGCCAGGTGCAACTGCGCACGAAGCAAGTCGTGCGCAGCGAGCAGATGGCGAGCGTCGGTTTTCTGGCCGCCGGCGTGGCGCATGAAATCAACAATCCCCTGGCGGCCATCGCCATGTCGGCCGAGTCCTTGGAGAGGCGTCTGGGAGATCAGCAATTCGCTGATCCGGATCAACAATCATTGGTGAAACGCTACCTGGCGATGATCCAAAGTGAAGCCTTTCGCTGCAAGGAAATCACCGAGAAACTCCTCGACTTCTCGCGCTCCGGCGAAGTCCGTCGCCAGCGCACCGAGTTGCGCTCGCTGGTGCAAGGCGTGATTGAAATGTCGAGCCACTTGGAACGCTATCGCGGCAAACAGGTTTCACTCGACGCGGAACAACCGGTCTACGCCTGGGTGAACGCGCAAGAGCTAAAGCAAGTCGTGCTGAACCTGATTGCCAATGCGCTCGATAGCCTCGGCGATGGCGGACGACTCACCGTACAAATCAAGCAGCGCGGCGCGAACGCCGAGTTGGCCTTCGCAGATACCGGTTGCGGGATGACGCCTGAGGTGTTGGAACATCTCTTCGAGCCGTTCTTCACGCGCCGCAAAGGCGGCCAAGGGACCGGGCTGGGATTGTCGATCACGTATCGCATCATTCAGGAACATCAGGGACAGATCGAAGCCACGAGCGCCGGGCCGGGGCAGGGATCGCGCTTTGTCGTGACCTTGCCGCTGGGCCCCGAAGATAAGGAGCCGAGCCATCGCTACCACCAAGCCGCGTAACAAGCTGAAGCTGCTGTTCGCCGACGACGAGCGTTCCTTGCAGGACTTGATGAACATCGAGCTCCGCGGCATGGGGCATGAAGTGACGGTCTGTCCCGACGGACTCACCGCCGTCGCCGCGCTCGAAATCAATTCGTTCGATTGCATCCTCGTCGACCTCGACATGCCAGGCTTGAACGGCATGCAAGTCATCGCCAAAGCGAAGGAACTCTCGCCGGATACGGAAGCCGTCGTGCTCACGGGTAAATCGTCGCTGGAAACGGCGGTCGCGGCGCTGCGTTACGGGGCATTCGACTATCTGACGAAACCGTGCAAGTTGATCGAGTTGGAAGCCTTGCTGGAACGCGTCGCGCAGAAGCGAGAGCTGACAAACAAGTATCGTGCGATCAAACGTCAACTCGCGCGGCTCGAAGGCCCGCCCAAGCTCGTTGGCCAAAGTCGCGGCATGGAAGCGGTGCGCAAACTTATCGCCAAAGTGGCGCCGACGCAGTCGACCGTGCTGGTGCGCGGCGAGACCGGCACCGGTAAGGAACTCGTCGCTCGCGCGCTGCATGATCAGAGCATCCGCGCCGAGCAGCCGTTCGTGGCGATCAACTGCGGCGCGTTGCCGGAGAATCTGATCGAAAGCGAATTGTTCGGCCATCGCAAAGGCGCCTTCACCGGCGCCGAGGAACATCGCGTCGGCTTGTTCGAAGTCGCGAACGGCGGCACGCTGTTTCTCGATGAAATCGGCGAGTTGCCGAAATCATTGCAAGCCAAGTTGCTGCGTGTACTGGAGTCCGGCGAGATTCGCCGCGTGGGGGACAACAGTCCCACGATGGTCGACGTGCGGATTGTCTGCGCGACGCACCGTGACGTGGAAGAAATGGTCGACGCTGGCGATTTTCGCGAAGACTTGATGTTCCGCATCAACACGTTTGAGATCCGTTTGCCGAGCCTGCGCGAGCGTACGGAAGACATTCCGGATCTGGCCCGCGCGTTGCTGCTGCGCAATTGGCCGCAATTGCGTCCCGCGGACGAATGCTTCACCGACGAGACGATGGCGCTCTTGCAAGGACATTGCTGGCCCGGCAACGTGCGCGAGTTGGCGAACGTGATCGAACACGCGGCCATTCTCGCCGAAGCGCCGCCGATCCGCCCGGAACATCTCCCCAGCCGCTTCGACAGCCGCCGCCTGCGCACGACGCTGACGCGCTTCACACCGGCATTGACGCTCCGCGAACTCGAAATGCAAGCGATTCATCAATCTCTGGAACGCCAACAAGGCAACAAATCCCGCGCCGCCGAAGAACTCGGCATCAGCTTGAAGACGCTCTACAACAAGCTGAATCAGGAAGCGGAGTTGGATAAGTCGGCTTAGGGGCGAATAGTTTGAAGTTTTCAGTGTTCAGTTTTCAGTTGGGAGTAGGCTCAAACCTCACTGAAAACTTCAAACTTGTCGAACGCTTGACGCCGCCCTCGTTGCCGAGTATCTATTAGCTGGGCTCTGGTGATCGGCGCAACTCAATTCTCTCTGCCGCCTCCAGCATAATTCCGCGGGCCGACGATTTTTACGCGTTCACCCGAAGGAGGCGCATCATGCGCTGGAGCCTGCCGCTTGGCCGTTTCTCGACCCGTCGTTCTGTAGTGCATCGCGCCCAAGCCCGGCGGTCGCGTTCCTTGCGCTCCGAGTCGCTGGAGGCCCGTCAGCTGCTGGCCCTCACCTTCATGGGGGATTTGAATCCGGAGTTCGAGCCGGCCAGGGTCGATAACTTTCTAGCTGACGGCAATCAACTCTACTTCTCGCGGGAAACCGCGGCCCACGGCGAAGAACTGTGGACCAGCGATGGCACGCCCGAGGGAACACGGCTGGTGAAGGACCTCGTGCCGGGTCCGGAGGGCGCCCGGCCGCGACCATTGCTGGCGCATGAAGGCATCGTGTATTTCGCCACGCAGTACGACTACGAAGTCACAGGCGACATTCTTGAGCACAAACTTTGGCGGACGGACGGCACGACCGAAGGCACGTTCGTTTTGAGCCCGTCATTCGACGGGAATGTCGTGCCGCTGGGGGACAAAGTCTATTTTGTCAGGCCTGGAAATGCCGGGCCCGGACCAGGTTTGTGGGAATCGGACGGATCGCTGGAGGGAACCATTCGCGTCGTGTACGGACAAGACGATTTCGAGCAATTGACGGTGTTTCGAGATCGACTCGTGTTTGTTTGCGACTCGTCCGTTTCCGGCCGCGAGCTTTGGCAATTTAATTCCGCACAATGGCGACCTGGGCGGCTTTGCGAGTATTGTTCCGGGGGCCGACGGCGCGTTCAATGAGCACTACGACGCGGGCTTCACGGTGATCGACGACGTGCTGTATTTTGCCGCCAATGACGGCATCCATGGGCGCGAACTCTGGCGCAGCGACGGCACCCCATCTGGCACGTACCTGCTGGCCGACTTCAACCCAGGTCCGGCCAGCGGATTGGAATTTGGGTACGGGTTTGACGAAGAAGTGCGCATCGCTGGCCTCGGAACGAAGATCTTCGTGGCCGCGGATGACGGAGTTCATGGCCGCGAACTGTGGCGCGTCGATGCGCTCACGGGCATCAAGGAAATGACCGCCGATTTGATCCCGCCCGACAGTGACCGGGAGCCGGCGACTTCACCGATCGTGATCGGCGCATTCGACGGCGCGATGTTGTTTTGGACGCATCAGTCTGAGAACAAACTCTGGACGACTGGAATTCAAGGCGGCCCCACCGTCGTGACGGAATTCATTCCGGCCTACCCGCACGGCGTGGTGGCGCTGACTGACGATGCGCTGTACTACTTGCAAGCCGGCGCGACGACGAACAAGTTTGTGCGTCGTGATTCGCTGTCAACCACGAAAGTTCTGGCGGAAGGCACGCATATTGGCGGCTTCACGGTGACTGATCAGGGCTTTTACTTCATCAATCGCGAGACTGAAGGCGCTGCGAGTCGGTTGTGGAGGTCCGATGGAACTCCTGCCGGCGCCGTGCCGATCACCGACGAGCTCTACGGGGCGCCAGAAGGAACGTACTCGCGAGATTCGATGACGGTGGGCGACAGCCTTTTCCTTCGGTCATCGGGCGACCGGTTGTGGATGGTGCGGCCGGAGTTCGACGGTTTTCAAGCGGTACCATTGGTCACCACGGATGGTTGTCCCGAGGGCTGTGACGTGCAAGTCACGGCTCTGGTCGCTGCGGACGATCAACAGGGGCTGTACTTCCTCGGAATCGCGAAACCGGCCGGCAGACCGGGGTTGTGGCGCGTCAACGAACTGGGAACCAAGATTGAATTTGTCACCAGTGAGTTCAGCGCTTGGCGCGTTGGACCGCCGGTCGTGGGCTGGCGTGATGGCGCGCTTCTTTTCACACACCATGACGCCAATCGACGTGTCAATCGGTTGCTGAAGACCGATGAGAACGGCCTCGGCGAGATTCTCATCAAAGAGTTTCCAAATTTCAGCGGCCTGCAGTTCGGTGGCAGCATTGTCTTCAACGATCTCCAGTACTTCATTCTGGGACGTCAACTGTGGCGGACGGATGGAACGACCGATGGGACGATACTTGTGCGCGAACTGCCCGAGCGCACTGGCTTTCGGGCATTGGCGGTGTCCAGCGACAAGCTGTACGTCGCCGTCTACACCGGCGACCAGGTTCACTCTGACGGCGGGCTATGGGTGGGCGACGGGACTCGCGAAAGCAGTGTCCGTGTGACGGACTACGTCTATTGGCAAAGCGTGACGCCGGCCCATGGCGGCGTGTACTTTGGATTGTCGGATGCCGAACATGGCTCCGAGCTCTGGTTTTCCGACGGCGAATCGACCCGGCTGGTGCGGGACATTCGCCCCGGACCAACGAGCGGTCTGCGGTATGGCGCCGACGGAATCGCTATCGGCGACTGGTTCTATTTCATCTACGAAACGACGCCAGGTGAAATTGACTTGTGGCGTACCGACGGCTCCGAAGCTGGGACGACGAAGGTGCTGTCGCGCACTAGCACCTTACCATTCGAGTTCGCAGGGAATCTGTTGCTGCAGCGTGACACGCCGGAATACGGCTATGAACTTTGGCGCATCGATGGCTCTCCTGAGGGAGCGCAATTGATCGCGGATGTGAATCCAGGGCCCAGCCACGGCTTTGGCGGCGTTGTCCGGATCGTCGATGCCAATGCGTGCGTTCTGCTCAACTCGCTCGAGTATGGCTATGAACCGTGGCGTCTCACGCTCGATCCCGGCGACACGAACTTCGACGGCGTCGTCGATACCGTCGACCTCAACAACGTCCGCAACAACTTCGGCGGGTCCGGTCTAGGCGACACCAATGGCGACGGCGTGGTGAATATCGCCGATCTCAATGCCGTGCGCAATCACTACGGCGATGGCGTCCCGCAGCCGTTGGCGGCGACTGCGCGGCGCGTGACATTCGATACGCAGGCTGCGGCGCGTGACGCGGTCT
Source organism: Pirellulales bacterium (assembly GCA_022844585.1). Classification (GTDB taxonomy): domain Bacteria; phylum Planctomycetota; class Planctomycetia; order Pirellulales; family JALHLM01; genus JALHLM01. The sequence goes on from JALHLM010000094.1 coordinate 13,973, forward strand.
TTGCGCTGGCCGCCGGTGAAGGATCGTCAGCGTGGAAGCGCACGGCCAAACGGGCGCGTTGAAGCCAAGTCGTCAGCGACGTAAGATAGCCTGGCCCAGGCAGTCCCCTGCGCCGAGGCTACGGCTTCTCGACGTTTTTCACCGAGAAGCATCGGCGTCCCCACTGAAAACTGAACACGGACAACTTCAAACTCGCCCCATGCCCTCCTTCAAAGAACTCCTCGCCGGTCCCGATCTGATTCGCGTCTTTGCGCTCGGCCGCGTGATGCATCCTGTGATTGTGGAGATGTT
>JALHLM010000095.1 GCA_022844585.1 Pirellulales bacterium
CCACAACGTCGAGTTGACGATTGAGCAATCGCATGGCGGCTCCGGCAAGCAAGCCCGGGCCGTGATCGACGGGCTCGAAGCTGACGTCGTGACCCTGGCCTTGGCGTACGACATTGACGTTATCGCCGAAAAAGCCAAGCTGCTGCCGGACAATTGGCAATCGCGGTTGCCGAACAATAGCGCACCGTACACGTCGACGATTGTGTTCCTGGTGCGCAAGGGGAACCCCAAGAAGATCAACGACTGGTCCGACCTGGCACGCGACGACGTGCAGATCATCACACCGAATCCGAAGACCTCGGGCGGCGCTCGTTGGAACTATCTGGCGCTTTGGGGTTACACGCTGCATCGGGAGTTGGGCGGCTTCGACGCCCTGAAGGATCCCGCCAAGGCGGATGCGGTGGCCGCCGCGAACCTGAAGGCCAAGGAATTCGTAACCAGCGTGTTTCGCCGCGTGCCGGTGCTGGATTCCGGCGCCCGCGGGTCGACGAACACCTTCGTCCAGCGTGAGATCGGCGACGTGTTGTTGGCCTGGGAGAACGAGGCGCTGTTGGCCATCAATGAACTGGGGCCGGACAAGGTCGAAATCGTCACGCCGAGCATCAGCATCCTGGCCGAACCCCCGGTGGCCGTGGTCGATGAAGTCGTCGAGAAGCATGGCACGCGGGAAGCGGCCGAAGCGTATCTCGGATTCCTCTACACCAAGGAAGGACAGGATTTGGCCGCCAAGCACTTCTATCGCCCGGTGAACCCGAGCGAAGTCGAACCGAAGTTGCTGGAGCGGTTCGAGAAGGTCGAGCTGTTCACCGTGGACAGCGTGTTCGGCGGCTGGAAGAAGACGCAGGCCGAGCACTTCGACGACGGCGGCGTGTTCGACCAGATCTACACACCGGGACAGTGAAAGGACTCACGTCTCATGCGCAACTTGTTCAAACGCCACAGCGTCCTGCCCGGCTTCGGGCTGACGCTCGGCTGGACGCTGACTTACCTGAGCCTGATCGTATTGATCCCGCTCACCGGATTGTTTCTCCGCACGACGACCATGACCTGGTCGGACTTTGTGGAGACCGTGACCTCGCCGCGCGTGATCGCTTCGTACCGATTGACGTTCGGGGCGTCGTTCCTGGCAGCCGTGATCAACTCGGTGTTCGGATTGCTGCTGGCCTGGACATTGGTGCGATATCAGTTCCCTGGAAAGCGATTTGTCGACGCCATCGTGGACCTTCCCTTCGCCTTGCCAACCGCCGTGTCGGGAATCGCGCTCACCACGCTTTACGCGCCGAATGGCTGGCTCGGGAAATGGTTGGAACCATTGGGGATTCACGCCGCGTTTTCACCGCTGGGCGTGCTGATTGCGTTGACCTTCATCGGGCTGCCATTCGTGGTGCGCACGGTGCAGCCGGCGTTGGAAGAGCTCGAAGCGGAGGCCGAAGAAGCCGCCGCGAGCTTGGGGGCGAATCGGTTGCAGACGTTTTACTACGTCGTGCTGCCCGCGCTGTTGCCGGCGATGATCACCGGGTTCGCACTGTCGTTCGCGAGAGCGCTCGGCGAATACGGTTCCGTGGTCTTCATCTCCGGCAACAAGCCGATGGTGACCGAGATCACTTCGTTGTTGATTATCACCAAGCTCGAACAATACGACTACGCCGGCGCGACTGCGTTAGCCGTGGTGATGCTCGTGGCCTCGTTCTTCATCCTCTTAGCAATCAACGCCGTGCAGTGGTGGTTCAGCCGCGCCGCGTTGCAGGGAGTTTGAAGCCATGGCCACTGCAATTTCAACTTCGGCGTCAGGTCATAGCCGAGCCGCTCTGCGCGAGCCGCTGTGGGTCAAGGCCATCGTATTCACGCTCGGCATCGGGTTCCTGAGTTTGTTCCTGGTTCTCCCGTTGGTCGCCGTGTTCACCGAAGCGTTGCGAGAAGGGCTTCACGCTTACTTCGCGAGCTTCCGCGATCCGGCGGCGCTCTCGGCGATTCGTTTGACGCTCGTGGCCACGGCCATTTCCGTGCCCTTAAACCTGGTGTTCGGACTGGCCGCCTCCTGGGCGATCGCGAAGTTCGAGTTTCGCGGCAAGAGCGTGTTGATCACCTTGATCGACTTGCCGTTCGCCGTGTCGCCGGTGATCTCGGGTTTGATCTTCGTCCTGATGTTCGGCTTGCAAGGCTGGCTCGGGCCGTGGCTGCGGGCGCACGACATTCAAGTCATCTTCGCCGTGCCGGGCATCGTGCTGGCGACGGTGTTTGTGACCTTCCCGTTCGTGGCGCGGGAATTGATCCCGCTGATGCAGGAACAGGGGAACGACGAAGAGCAAGCCGCCCTGTTGCTTGGCGCGAGTGGCTGGCAGACCTTTTGGCGCGTGACGTTGCCCAACGTGAAGTGGGCGTTGCTGTACGGCGTGATCCTCAGCGTCGCCCGAGCGATGGGGGAGTTCGGCGCCGTGTCGGTCGTGTCCGGCCACGTGCGCGGCAAGACGAACACCGTCCCGTTGCATGTCGAGATTCTTTACAACGAATACAACTTTGTGGCCGCCTTCGCCGTCGCCTCGCTGTTGGCGCTCTTGGCTTTGGCCACCTTGGCTCTGAAAACCGCGTTGGAATGGAAAATCCAGGCCGCGCGCCCATCTCTTGAACCGACCGCGGTAGAGGGTTAAACGCATGAGCATCGAAATCAATCGGATTCACAAATCCTTCGGCGCCTACCAGGCGCTCAAAGACGTCAGCCTCAATATTCGCGACGGCGAATTGGTCACGCTGCTGGGGCCGTCCGGTTCCGGCAAGACGACGTTGCTACGAGTCATCGCCGGGTTGGAAGAGCCAGACGCCCATCCGGAGACCGCGATCCGCTTTCACGGCGAGGACGTGCGCGAGACCCAGATCGGCAGCCGCCAGGTCGGCTTCGTGTTTCAACATTACGCGTTGTTCCGGCACATGTCGGTGTTCGAGAACGTCGCGTTCGGATTGCGGGTGCGTCCGCGACGGCAGCGTCCGTCGAAGCTGGCGATCAACAGTCGAGTTCACGAACTGCTTAAGTTAGTGCAGCTCGATGGACTCGCCGGGCGCTATCCTTCGCAGCTTTCCGGCGGCCAACGGCAACGCGTGGCACTGGCTCGCGCATTGGCGATTGAGCCCAAGGTGCTGTTGCTGGACGAACCGTTCGGGGCGCTCGACGCCAAGGTGCGGCAAGGGCTGCGTGAATGGCTTCGTCGCTTGCACGACGAGATTCACGTTACGACGATTCTCGTGACGCACGATCAGGAAGAAGCGTTGGAAGTCGCCGATCGCGTCGTGGTGATGAACGCGGGGCGCGTTGAGCAGGACGGCACGCCGGAGGATGTGTTCCACCGGCCGCAATCGGAATTTGTGATGGATTTCCTCGGCCGCGTGAACGTGTTTCATGCCCGCATCGAAGACGGCCGCGCGTGGTGGGACAATGTGCCCCTCGATGTGCCGGGCCGCTTTGATCATGGGCAGGGCCAAGCGCACGTCTACATCCGGCCGCACGAATTGGAAATCGAACTGCAGCGCAACGGCCATCCGGCCATCGAAGCGAACGTGACGCGGATCAATCCCGCCGGCGCCGTGGCTAAGGTGGGGCTGATGAGCGCCGCGGGGCGCGACATTCATGTCGACATCCCGTTGGAACGTTTGGAGGTGTTAGCGTTGCGTCCCGGCGATCGGGTGTATCTGTCGCCGCGGAAGGCGCGGGTGTTTGTTCCGGAATATGTGATCTAAATCAGCGGAGCGTGGCGGGCCACCGCGAAGCAATGGTTTCAAGCATGGAAAGCGAGCGCACGATGAGTTCCTCACCCCCAGCCGCCGCGAACGACAGCCGGCAAGAGCTGGCGATCGAACATATCCGTCATGCCTTGAGCGGACTGCGATTCGGCAGCGTCGTCGTCACCGTGCAGGACGGCGTCGTCGTGCAGATCGATCGCACGGAAAAGAATCGGCTCGCGGCCGGATTGAATGGTCGCCACGCCCCGCAGAACCGAACGACGGCGAACGAAGTCGCGTAAAAACTGCTCGCCGACAACAGACTTTCGCACAACCTTTTTTCAATCGCGTACGACGTCCTGCTGACCGGAATACCGGAGGCGTGGCGCACCACGGGAGTGGTCCATGTCCTTCGCTCAACTTGCTACTGATACTTTCATCAAGCCCATCGCCTGGGCGGCGGCGCCGGCCGCGATCCTGGTCGGCGGCGTCCGTGACGGCCTGGTGCCGCTGGAATACGACGAACCTCGCTTCGCCGTCCACGGCCGGCTGCTCATTGACGGCGAACCGGTTGAAGGCGTCGAAGTGCGACTGCATGCCTTGCCGGTCGAAGGGCTCACGCCCGCGCCGAGCGCCGTCACTGACAGCGACGGCGGCTTCTCACTGCGCACCAACGCCTGGCAGGATGGCGTCGCCGTGGGTGAATACCGCGCAACCGTGGTCTTGCGGCCGCAACTGCTGACTGGCGAGCAACTCGCGCACGGTGAAAACATCTTGCCCGCGGAGTATTCGCGGGCCGCCACCACGCCGCTTCGACTGACGGTTCGTCCGCGGGCGAATTCCGTCGAGGTCTGGAACATTTCTCGCTGCACGTGTCAAGGCTAAGCCGACGTCGTAGCGCGATCGATTCTCTCGTTTCAGGAGCCGTTCCATGTTTTGCTGTAGTCGCTGTTGTCGTTGTCGACGCCTTTCATCCTTCAACTTCGCATCCATCCAAGCATTCAACGACGGGAACATAGACCATGACCAATCTGCCCAACCATTTCGCCGACGATCACGCCGACTTGTTTGACCGCGCGCGACTGTTGCTCGCCGCGCAATCCGTGCCGGCGTTTCGTCAGATTTCCATTGAAGCCTTGCACGGCCGCGTTACGCTGCGTGGCGTCCTGCAATCGTACTACCATCGGCAACTCGCCGTGGCCCTCGTTCGCCGCATCGCGGGCGTGACGCACGTGATCGATGAACTGGCCGTGAGCGCGCCGCGCTCGGATGCGTTCATCGCGGCGTCCGCCTGATCTCGCCCCCACTCCCACATTCCACTCGCGAAGCACAGAGGTGATCTCCATGTCCGAAGTAACTCTCTCTCAGCACGCGCGCCGCGGCTGGGCGCCCTTTGCGGCGCTGGCCGCGGTCGCGTTGTTCGTCACCGGTTGCGGTGACACTGGCCCGGAGCGCGTGCAAGTGTTTCCGGCCGAATGCAAAGTCATTTGGAACGGCCAGCCGGTCGCCGGAGCGCTCGTGGTGCTGCATCCCAGCGCCGGCAATCCGATCTCGGCCCGGGCGCAGACCGAGAAGGACGGCACGTTCAAGCTCAGCACCTATGACACCGGCGACGGCGTACCGCCAGGCGATTACACCGTCACGGTCGAATGGCGGAAGTTGATTCAAAAGGATGGCGAGTACAAGCCCGGCCCGAATGTGTTGCCGAACAAGTTCAGCCAACCGACCACTTCGACCTTGAAGGTGCGGATCGCCGAAGGCACGAACGTGCTGGACCCGATCAAGCTCACGCGCTAGCCGCGCCCTGTTGTCTCCGATCCACTCACCACTCTCCACTCGACGATTTGTTCAGGAGTACGATACCCATGTTACAAAACCCCTCACGACGACGCGCCGGCTTTACGCTGGTCGAATTGCTGGTGGTGATCGCCATCATCGGCATCTTGATCGCGCTGTTGCTGCCGGCCTTGCAGGTGGCGCGCGAAGCCGCGCGGCGTTCACAATGCACCAACAACCTGAAGCAAGTGGCGCTCGCCGCGCACACCTTTGAGAACTCCAAGAAGCATTTTCCCTCCAGCATTCGTCCGGCCGGCCTGACGCCCTTGCCGCGCATCGCTGGCGTGACGCTGTTGCTGCCGTTTATCGAGCAGAGCAACACGTTCAAGATCTACGACCAGTCCAAGAACTGGAACGATGTCGTCAACTTGCCGGCCGTCTCGACGATCATTCCGACGTTCTTGTGCCCCACCGGACCCAAGCCGGAACGCCTGGACGGGCTGCCGGAAGCGAATCCTTGGTCGGCGACCATTGCCGCGACGACCGACTACTCGCCGACAATCGGCGTCGATGCCCGCTTGAAGACGGCGAACCTCGTCGACAAGGACGGTAAGGGATTCCTCCCCAAGAACGAGAAACCGCGGTTTGCGGATGTGAAGGACGGTACGTCGAACACGATTCTGTATGCGGAATCGGCCGGCCGTCCGTTCGTGTGGCGCAAAGGCGAACTGGTCTCCGAGGACCTGGTCAAAACCCGCGTCAACGCTGGCGGGTGGTGCCGCCCGGCCAGTGACTACAGCATCGACGGTTCCAGTTACGACGGCAAGACTTCGCCCGGCCCGTGCGCGATCAACTGCACCAACGGCGAAGACGTGGTGCCGGGAGGGTTCCCGCACTCGTACTACGGGTCGGAAGGGACCGCGGAAACGTATGCATTCCACAACGGCGGCGCGAACGTTTCGTTCGGCGACGGCTCGGTGCGCTTCCTCGCGGAAACGATCGACATCCGCGAATTCGCCAAGCTGGTCACGCGGGACGGCAACGAAGTCAGCAAGAACGAAGGACAATAGTCGCGCTTGCAGAGCGATGAAATGAAAGCTATGCCCCGGTCGCCAACGCGCGGCCGGGGCTTTTCTATGCGCAAAACCTCCGACACTAGCCCGTAGCGCCAGCGAGGGAGAGCGGGCGTTGCCGATAGTCCAACCGAATACGCCAAGCGGAGGTAGAATTTGCGAACAAATGCGATTCCAGCGAACCGGTACGTCGGTCCGGCGTTCACGTCAAACGATCACCGTCGCCAACTCCCCCTCGCTGGCGCTACGGGCTTGTGTCGTTGAATCCTTACCCGGCGTGGTACACGGTTTCGTGGACGAAGCGGAGCTTTTCGACCGCTGGTTTCGACAGCACGAATGGATACGCATCCGGCAGGCCCAGGCCGCGATTTAGGTTGTTGAGGACGAACGTGAGCGGGAACCATTCGTTCATCAGTTGATCGAAGCCCTCCGGGCCGCGATCCATCGCATTGCCGGTGATTTTGGCGGAGGGCTGGTCGCGCCGGCGAGGCCGGATCGAGAGCCCGCTATCGGCGGCCGTTTCGATAGCGTCCGTGATGTGCAGGTAATGCGCCCAGGTTTCCGCCCAGTCTTCCCAGGCGTGCGTGCTCGCATAGGCCGAGACGTAGCGCTCTTGCCAGTCGGGGGCTGGTCCTGCGTCGTAGTGACGCTGCAATGCTTGCGCGTAGTCTTCGCGATCATCGCCAAACAGCGCGCGGAAGGCCTCGAGGCGATCGCTGCCGGCGATCAGTCGGTCCCAATAGTAGTGACCCAACTCGTGGCGAATGTGCCCGACCAGCGTGCGGTAGGGTTCGTGCATCTGCAATCGGCGCCGTTCCCGTTCCGCATCGTCGGCCTCCGCCAGATTGAGGGTGATCAAACCGTCGGCGTGCCCGGTCAAGACAGGCGGCGCTTCCGGGTCCGCGGGATCGGCGAGAATCTCGAAGGCCAGACCGCGTTCCGGATCGACCGACTTGCTGACCGGCGCAATTCCCAGTTGCACGAGGCTATAAATGACGCGGCGTTTGGCGATCTCGTAGCGATACCAGGCCTGTTTGGCGGGCGTGTTCGAAAGATCGGGAATGGTCCGCGTGAGCGTGCAGGAATCGCAGTATTCCTGCGCGGATCCGGCCGGAATCGCCCAATTGCAGACATTGTGCTTGGCATAGTTCGGGCACAGCCGATACGTGCGGTGTTCGGGCTCGAGCGGCGATTTCCAGGTGCCGTCGCCGGCCTCGTCCAGCGAGCCCACCATCCGCAGGTCCGGCAAATAGGCCAACAGGCGACCGCACTGGACGCAACTCGCGCTTTCGAAAAACACCAGTTGCTGGCAATGGTCGCAGTGAAAGACATGCACGGACGGGATTCCTGGGTCGACGAAGTTGGACGAGCGCCACGGAGCGGTCGCCGCCACTTCGATCAGAGCCGTTTGCTCGCGGCCGCACAACCGGGGCCGGTCGGAGGGGCCTGATTTGCCGAATCGGGCGGGCGTGAATATAGTGGATGGGAACAGAGCCTTGTTTGCGCCACTCGATCTCGGCGCAGGGAACGGGAAGGGCACCATGTCTCAGGCCATTGTTGATCCGGCCGAGTTGCGCCGCTTTGCGCACAGTCTTAAACGCTTCAATAGCGAGCTCCAGGGCCAGATGCTGGGGTTGCACGCGCAACTCTTGTCGCTGGGCGAAAGCTGGCGCGACGCGGAGCAGCAGAAATTCGTCGAGGAATTCGAGGCCACGGTCCGGTCGATCGGCCGATTCGTCGATGCGGCCAATGAGCACGTGCCGTTTCTATTACGCAAAGCGGATCGCGCCGAAGAGTACCTGCGGCAGCGATAGGAACTCCCGTGAACGGTTCGTCGAACGTCCGTTCTATCGTCGCACTCGACCGCTTTCGCGCGGACCTGGTGCGGTTCGCCCAGGCGTCCGGGAAAACGCTCGAAGAGGTGCAGGCGGAAGTGAACCGCTTCCTCGATTGGCTGGAGCACGAGCAAACCGGGTATTGGAAGATGGAACTGCGGCGCTGCGAGGCGAAAGTCGCGGAGGCCAAGGTGGACTTGCTCCGCGCGCGAGCGGCCACGATCGACCCCGAGCATACGCCGTCGTGTCTCCAAGAGCGGAAGGTGCTGGAAGCCGCGCAGCGCCGGATGGTGGCCACCGAAGAGAAGCTGCAGCGCGTGCGCCAGTGGCTGCCCCACGTGCGACAGGCAGCGGATGACTACCGCACGCAGATTGCGCCGCTTGTCAATACGCTGACGTGCGATGTTCCGCGCGCCGTTTCCCGCTTGCGGCAATTGGTGGAACGACTTCACGAGTACACGTCCGTTGAAGTTCCCGCGATGCAGGCGAGGGAAGTCGTCGCGTCGATGGCGCAAGTTCCTGATAGGCCTAAAACGGAAGGCGCCGCGCCATGAGCTTCGACGATGCCAAAGGGCGGCTCGACCACGCGGCGGAACTGCTTGCGCTGCGCTGGCAGGATACACAGGCGGAATGGGATGATCGCAAGCGCACTGAAGTTGAAGATGAGTTCCTCCGGCCGCTGTTCAGCAACGTCACGTCGGCGATGAGCGCGCTGGATCGGCTTCGCGATGTCTTAGCGCGCGCCGAACGAGACTGCCGTCCGGACGCATAAACGTTTTCTCACATCGAAGTAACCCGGATCGATTGCCATGTCCTGCAAAGTCAACGAGACGCCGACGGAACAATCGCTCCGGCTGCTGTACACGTTTCGGGACGCCAATCGCCGTTTGACGGAAGCGGAGCGTGAGGCCGAAGGCGCGCATGCGGAGGAATCGGCCGCGGCGCGCCGTGAAGCGGAATCCACGGCACTCGCGGCCGCGAATCAACTTCGTGAGGAGGTCGCTCGCGCGGCGGCGGAGGTTGCGACCGCAGGGCAGGCGATCGACACCAGGTGGCGCAGCGAACAGCAAGTGGTTGAAGCGTCGCGCGATCGCGCCGTCGAACGGATTGCGCGCGAGCTCGCGGTGGCGGAGCAACAGGCCCTCCAGTCGCACACGGAAGCGCGCTGGCTCGCGCACTCGGTTTACGAAGCTCAAAGCAAGCGGCTGGCCGACCAGACCTCGCGCGCGCAGCTACGCATCGAGCAGCATCAACAGCAATTGCGTTCGATTGAACAGCAAGCCCGCGAATGGTTGGGCTTGCTGGGTTTCACCACGCTGTTGGCCGACAACCCAACGCTTCCGGCCGCTGAGAAAAGTGTGCCCGAGTCGACGCAACGGGAACAGATTGAACTTTCGCTGAGCCACGCCCTGTCGTTGTTGGGAGCGCTCCGATCGCTGCGCCTTGCCCGATTCATGCGAAACGCCGGTTGGTTGGTGGTACTGGTCGCGGCCGCCGTGGCCGTGGTCCCCGTGCTTTATTTCGTGTTCGGCGGGTTCTCCATCGCCATGGTTGCCATCACGGCGGCGCTGGTGGCCGTGGTCACGCTTACCACTACTTTGTGGTTGCGCCGGATCGCGCGACGCCAGGTGGCCTTGGCGGAGTTGAAATTGCGACTGGCGATGGACGAAGCGACTGCGCTCTGCCAGCAGGCGTTGCGCGGCGCCGCGGAAGAGAGCCGTCGGCGCAAGCGTAAGTTGCGCGCGCAACGTGATGCGGAATATGCCCGAGCGGACGCCGAACGCGCGGCGGTTGTTGCGACGTCCGCTTCCCGGCGACAGACCGAACTGCCGGAGTTGACGCGCGACGCCGACCATAAGATGCTCGCCCTGGATCGGTCGCGTCAACAAGACCTGGCCGACGCCGAAGCGCGGCATCAGCGCCGTGTCGACGCCGCACAATTGCAGTGGCGATCGACGTCGACGAACATTGAAACGACGCTGCGCGGTCGACTCGGCGCGGCCGAGGCGCGGCGTTTGAACGCGCTGTCGGCCCATCAATCGGACTGGCGGCTGCTCAATATCAAGGCGAGTTCAGAATTGGTGGCGTTGCAGAGCGAGTTGCGAGCGGCCTGCCCGGCATGGCAAGCAGTCCATAAAGCCTTGACTTCGCAGCGTGCGTTTCCCCGAGCCGTTTGTGTCGGCTCGCTCGCCGACGCTACGTGCGAGAACGCGGATGCGGAAGGCATTTCGGATGAATTGCCGGCCGCATTGAGCTTTCCGGATCAGTTGTCGCTGCTGGTGACCAGCGAGCCTGCGGATCGAGCGCAGGGCATTGAACTGCTGCAGACCGTTGGGATGCGGCTGTTGACGAGTCTGCCGCCCGGGAAAGTCCGCTTCACGATTATTGATCCGAGCGGTCTGGGCGAGCAGTTCGCCGGCTGGATGCACCTTGCCGACTACGACGAGTTGCTGGTGAGCCATCGCATCTGGACGGAACCACCGCAAATCGAGCGCAAGCTGGCCGAGATCACCGAGCATATGGAAACGGTGATTCAGAAGTACTTGCGCAACGAGTTCGCGACAATCCACGAATACAACCGGCAGGCGGGCGAGATCGCCGAGCCGCTGCGCGTGGTGGTGATTTCCAACTTCCCGCAAGGCATCACCGACGCCGCGATGCGCAGACTGGTTAGCATCGCCGCCGCCGGACCGCGCTGCGGCGTCCATTTGCTGATCAGCGCGGACGCGAAACTTTCGAACACGGCCGCCAAGCAATTGGCTGAATTGCGCCCGCACTTGCAGGAGTTCCAGATTGCGGAGGGCAAGTTGATTTGGCGGCCTGATGGTGCAGATCCATTGGTTGTTGCGCTGGATTCGTCCCCCGCGGTGCTTTGCAAACCGCTCTTGCAGGCGGTGGGCGAGGCGGCGATCGCCACGCGACGCGTGGAAGTGCCGTTTGAGACGATCGCCCCGCGCGCGGACGAGTATTGGCTGGCCGACAGTCGACGCGGCCTCACGTTGCCGCTGGGTCGCGCCGGCGCCACGCGGCTGCAACAGTTGCGATTGGGCGAAGGGACTTCGCAGCACGTGTTGATCGCCGGTAAGACTGGATCCGGCAAGTCGACGTTGCTCCACGCCTTGATCACCAACGCCGCGTTGCGTTTTGCGCCGAGCGAATTGCAGCTTTATCTGATCGACTTCAAGAAGGGCGTTGAATTCAAGCCGTATGTGACGCACCAGTTGCCGCATGCCCGCGTGGTGGCCATTGAAAGCGAGCGCGAGTTCGGCCTGAGCGTGATGCAACGCTTGGATCGGGAAATGCGCCGCCGAGGCGAGCAGTTTCGGATCACGGGCGTGCCCGACATCGCGGCATATCGCGACGCGGGCCACGACCTGCCGCGCGTGCTGTTCATTGTCGATGAATTTCAGGAATTCTTCGTGCAGGACGACAAGATCGCCCAAGAGGCGGCGCTGTTGCTGGATCGTTTGGTGCGGCAGGGCCGAGCGTTCGGTATTCATGTGATTCTCGGATCGCAGACGCTCGGCGGCGCGTATGGACTGGCCCGAAGCACCTTAGGACAAATGGCTGTCCGCATCGCGTTGCAATGCAACGAGGCCGACGCGCAAGTGATTCTCAGCGATGAGAACCCGGCGGCGAAGTTGCTGACGCGGCCCGGCGAGGCGATCTACAACGACGCCAACGGATTCGCGGAAGGCAACCACTTGTTTCAAGTCGTCTGGACTCCCGATGATCGCCGCGAGCATTATCTTCGCGAAATCCGTGCGATTGCGGAGCAGCGCGGCGGCGCCACAACGCCGCAGATCGTGTTCGAGGGTTCGCAACCCGCGGACATGGCGCAAAGCATCGCGTTTCAAGACACCGCGATCGAAGCGCGCGGTGCTGCCACACCGGCAGTATATCTCGGCGAAGCGTTGGCGCTGGACGGGACCACGCAGGTGGCTTTCGAGCGACGCAATGGCGCGAATCTACTTTGGCTAGGGCAAGACGAGCGCGTCGTTGGCGGGATGATGACCGCGGCGCTTGTTAGTCTGCTGACGGCCGAATCCGTCGAAGAAGTGTCCGCAGGTGCGCCAACGTGTGTGTTGCTGCATGCCGGCAAGCTTGGCCATGACTTCGACGCGTCCGTTTGCCAACTTGCAAAAACGCTGCCATATCGGTTCGCCGCGCATGCCGGCATTGACGCGGCTGAGGTGGTCACTCGATTTGCCGCGGAATTGGAACGTCGCCGCGAGGGGCAAGGCGGTGCGGAACCGTGGTACCTGTTTGTTCACAACCTCGCGATGTTGCGCCCACTGCGTCGCAAGGACGATGACTTTTCCTTTGGCCGAATGGGTCAGGAGGCCGAAGTTCGTACCGACCAAAAATTTGCGGAATTGTTGCGCGAAGGGCCGGCGTTGGGACTTCATACGCTGGTCTGGTGCGACGCGCTCGCCAGTCTGAACCGCTCGCTCGAGCGACAATCGCTCAAGGAGTTCGACAGCCTGATCCTGCTGCAAATGAGCGCCGCGGATTCCAGCTTGTTGACGGACACTGCGGCCGCCAGCCAACTTGGCCCGCACCGCGCCCTGATGTACCGCCAGGATCAAGGCCTGCTGGAGAAATTCCGGCCTTATCAGTCGCCCTCAACTGAGTGGTTGTCAGCGATCCTCGCGAAGCACACGGAACGCCCGGCGGCCTTGCTGGACGCTTGATTGAATGTTTCCAGCAGCGATGCCTGGCACGTGGCAAGGTGGGCGCAGAAGGACTCGAACCGGATGGCGCAAACGCAAGTAGTGACAATGACTTGCGTTTATCACTCACTGAACAGGCTGCAGAATCCGGTGCATTTTTCGCGCATTCTGGCGCAGCTGATCCAGATCTAGCAACCATCATCCGCAGTTAGCTGGAACTGCCGCGGGCGATCAAGGCTGGCATCATGGCGATGATCCGGGGCCGGGCAAAACAAGAGATAATGGGGGCACTTCCATGGTCAGTCGCCTTTGGTAGTACCGCGTCTACAGAGGCGTTCAGAGGGGCATTCTATAGAGTCTGGCGGTCACGAGAGCAGATATCCGCGCGCGTACCAGCGGCAGGCCCCAATTTCGGCCGTTCCTCCGCGCATTGGGCACCCGCGCACGTCTAGCAACACCCAAAACCGGATAAACTGCTAGCAGCGGACTTGTGATTCGCGGGGAGTTTTTTGTCCGCTTTCGGTCCCTTCAGCGTTCCTTTCTAGTAGGAGGGAATGCACGATGGCCGTTATGACTGCCTTTATGGAATCTCACACCTCGATCGCGGCACTTCTGCGAGCCGACCGAGGTGATCAACTGGTCGTGGCCAGGTTGCTGGAGGCGTATCGCCCCTACGTGCGACTCGTGGCACGAACCAGTAGCGATCGCGCCCTTAAAGGCAAGGCAGACCCTTCCGACGTCGTCCAGGAAGCGATGTTGCGGGCCGCCAAGAATTTCAGCGGATTTCGTGGGCAGTCCGAGGGGGAACTGGTCGCCTGGCTGCGACAATTGCTGGTCCAATCGATTATCGATTTGACGCGGCGTTACCAAACTGCCGCCCGCCGGGTCACCCGCGAGCGATCACTCAATCAAATGATCGATCAGTCATCTGCCGCTCTGGAGACGTTCGGCAGGAAGGCCCAATCGCATGCGGATTCGCTACCCTCGGGCGCGGTGGCCGGAGTGGTGATCGCGAACGCCCTCGCCCAATTAGACGACGACGACCGCGAAGTGATCACGCTGCGCAATTTCGAGCGGCTGGAATGGTCGC
>JALHLM010000096.1 GCA_022844585.1 Pirellulales bacterium
TCGCGACGTTGGCGACGCGCTCGCTTTTTTCCATATCACTGAAATACGTGGCGCCGAACTTGACGCGGCCCGAAGCGATCTCTTCGAACCAGGGTTCCCCTTTTACGCTTTGCCCAATGAGCGCTGCGCTATCGACCGGGTCGCCGTTATAGGCTTCGGTGTTGGCGACGAGGATTTTGCCGTCGCGATCAACGATCAACATCAGGTCATAGATGCCGTACAGCCGCGTGTAGTGGTTCGCCGCGCCGCGCAGCGCTTCCACTTCGCCGAGCGCCTTGGGGTTCGCGGCGAAGGCCTGCACGTCGCCGTAGCGTTCGAACAAATTGCGATCGACTTTGTCGATCGTCTCTTCCGCGAGCGTTTGCAGTCGCAAGCCGGACTCGGCGATTTGGCCGTCGCGGCAACTGCGATATGCCAGTACGCCCACGATGACGGCTGGCGCAAGACCGATCAGAAACAAACTGACGAGCATCTTCGACTTGATGCTCATGCGCCGCAGGCGCGCAATGATCGACATGACTAACTCCGATTGAGGCGAAAGTAAGTGCCGCGGGGACAGATACGTTTCTTTTTTCCCGGCCTACTGGAGGACGGTCACCCCCCAGAGGTCCCGGAGGATGTGGAACGGTATGTCCAGTCCGACGTTTGTCAATTTCGCCGAAGAGCGGCAAGGCAGAATTGCGCGTTAGCGCAGCGCGCCGGTAACAGTGGCGCGAATGATGGGTCAGTTGATCCCTCAAAGGGGGTGCGGATTTGGATTCCGCAGTCAACAAGTAGACAATTAGTTCGCGCCAGGCCGAATGGCCGGGAGAACTAATAGCGCGGCACAGTGGGATCAATCTCTTGGGACCATTGATCGATGCCGCCCGCCATGCTCTGAGCTCGATCGAAGCCCTGAGTTCGTAGCCAGCGCGCGACGCGCAGACTGCGTCCGCCGTGGTGACAATGAACGACAATGCGGTCATGCTGGCGTTCGCTCAGTTCGCCAATCCGCTCCGCCAGCTCGGACATGGGCAGCAGCGTCGCGCCATCGATGTGGGCGGTGGCATACTCGTCCGGCTCTCGGCAATCGAGTAGTAGAAAGGGCTCGCCGGCGCCTCGGAGAGCATCTACCGTCCGGATCTCAACTTCCAACGGCACGGACGACTCTTGTGGCATTGCTCGTCAACTCCTTGGCAAATGCGTACCGACAAAAAAAGCCGCCCCGGCGAATCGAATCGTCGGAGCGGCGCGAGTTGCTGACTCTCAAATCAGGTCTGACTACTGCTCGGCACCAGCCGGCTCGTTACCGGCGCGGGTGTAGTATGCGTAGTAAACCTGAACGTCGACGTTGTCCGCGATTGAGCTGGCACGACCATCACCCCAAAGGTGATTGACGGCGCCGCTGTGCTCGCTGCTCGGACCCCAAACGCAAACATTGATGTAGCCGGTCGCTTGCGTAGGGACGTACGAATCTCCCGTCGAGTCGGCCGATTCCAGCACGCCACCCTTGTTAAGGGCGACCTTGGCCGGATTGCTGCCGGTCGTCTGCGGGTATCGCACGTTGGGATACTTCAAATTGGCGCCAACAATGATCGTCGGCGTCGGCACGGGCAACAACGCCACGACGGCGGCGACGTTTCCGTCCATCCAGGCATTACAATTGGTCTCACGGCTTTCCACCAACAGCGCCGTATTCGAAGCACCGTCGAGGACGTCCGCGATCCGACGCGACTTGACCGGGCTAATCATGGCGTCCGTGTTGGGAGATTGCCAGGTGTTGAAAGTTTCCACGTCGTTGTTGATCAAACCGCGCTTCTGTTGCGCGTCCAACCACGTCGAGGCGCCCGCCGCGAAATAGGTGGTGATCGCCGGCTCGGTGAAGTCGGTCGCCGTGTACGCTTGCTTCATCGTTTGCTTCGGCGTCGACGGAGGCGCCGTCGAAATCGGATCGCCGGAGTACGTCGGGCAAATCACCGGCGGCAACGCGGTCTTGCAGACCAGGTTGTTCCTGTTCGCAGTGATCGGCTCCGCCGTGGAGAGGAACGGCGCACTCTTGAAGTTGATGCGCTTGTGCAACGCCACTTGCTCAAAGTAGGGCAGCGACAGCGAAATCCAGCTGTGGCCGGCGCTCGGGTATGGCACAGCGAACGGAGCCGCCGGATTCGTCATCGGCGGGAAGATTGCACCCGGCCCCGGCGATGCCGTGGTACCGATCGGACCCGTCGACGACGGCGGGAAGATCTTGAACGTGCTCTCGTAGTTGATCACCGCCAAGCCGAGCTGCTTGAGGTTGTTGATGCACTGAGCCTTGCGGGCAGCCTCGCGGGCCACCTGCAACGCCGGGAGCAACAACGCAATAAGAATACCGATGATGGCGATCACCACCAGCAGCTCGACGAGGGTGAAACCTCGTCTCCTTGCCACGTTGGACATGAAACACCTCCTCTGGAACAAAAAGAACGAATGAGAAACGCCTCCCCGTCGAACGACGAGGTTATCGACTGGCGCCGCCGAGGCAGGCGGCGCAGATCAACCCAATAAGTGTAGTGAATCGGCGATCCAACTGTCAAATAGTATTTGATGATTATCGGCGTTTACCCGCCGAGACCCAACGAATTGGGGGCCAGACCGGGATCTTTCGTACAACTGGTCGCGCGGGGACGACCGGTGGCTTACCGCGGGGACGAATCCCACTACGATGATTGCTGACTGCGCCCAACGACGGCTCACAGGGACGTGACGGGATGCCAACAACCGCGACGCTCATCACCGGACCGGCTGCCAGCGGAAAAACCACCCGGGCACTGGTTGAATATGCGGCCGGTTTGTCCGCCGTCCGCCCTGGCGGGGCGCTCTGGATCGCCCCGTCCGGTCGCGCCGCGGCGTTGATTCGCGGGCAACTCCTGAAAGGAGCTCCCCGTGCGGCCGTGCTAGGCCCCGGCGTCCATACATTCGCCAGTCTGGCGGCTGCGGTCGTCCAAGCCTCGCGGCAGCCGGTACGGCGCATCGGGCCGCTCGAAAAGCGCGTGCTGGTGGGCCGCTTGATCGATGACGCTCGGCGGTCCGGGCGCCTCCTTCATTTTCGCGCCGTGGCGGACACGCGGGGGTTCATCGACCTGATTTTGCAGTTCATCGCCGAGTGGAAGCGGCTGGAGATCTGGCCGGACGACTTCCGCGCCGCGGCCGAAAGCCGTGGCCGGACCGTTAAGGACGCCGAGTTGGCCATGCTCTACGAGGCCTACCAGGCAACGCTGACACAGCGGCAATGGTTCGACGCCGAAGGTTTGATCTGGGTGGCCCGTGCCTTGTTGCGGGACGGCCAACAGGCACCTTTTCCGGAATTGGGAATACTGGTCGCTGACGGCTTCTCGGACTTCACCCGCACGGAGCACGAGATTCTGGAATTGCTCGCCCAGCGTTCTGAGCGGACGCTGATCACGTTGCCGGACGAAGCGAGTGACGAACGGAGCGACTTGTTCGCCAAGGCGAGACGGACCGCGGCGCAGATCGAGCGTCGTCATCCCGGTTGCCGAGTTGAGCAACTACCGCCGAGGGCTTCCGACGCCTGGCCGGCAATGGAGCACTTGGAACGGCGCATCTTCGGCCACCCGCGTCAAACGGTTCAGGCTGCGGATACCAGGCGGATTGAAATCCTCGCGGCCGGTCGTGAATTGGGCGAGTTGGAACTGATTGCGAAGCGAGTCAAGTCGTTGCTGATCGAGGGCGATCCTGACAACGGCCGAGCGGTGACCCCCGGTGACGTCGCGGTCGTGTATCGCTCGCTCGATGCGGTCGCGCCTTTGGTTCGGGAAGCGTTCGAACGATACGGGATTCCTTACTATCTGGAGCAAGCCGAATCGGTTTCCGCCACGTCGCTGGTCAGCGCGCTGCTGCAACTATTGCGAATGCACGCGGAAGATTGGCCGCATCGCACGCTGTTAGGCGTGTTGAATCAATCGTACTTTCGCCCCACGTTTCCGGACTGGATCGCGCGTACCGCGGTGGCCGTGGAGTTAGCGGTGCGTGAATCGCAGTTGCCGCGCGGACGCGAGGCGTTGTTGAATCGCTGCGAACGCGCGATGCTGCTTGCGCCGGCGGAGCTGCGCGACAGCGTCGCCGCGTCGCACCGGATTTTGACAGCGCTTAGTGAGGCGCTTCAGCAGTTACCGGAACGTGCTTCGGCGCCGGATTGGCTCGCGCAACTGGAATGTGTCTCGCGCACGCTGGGTTACTTGGACGCCATCTCCGTTGCGGACGCATCTGCGTGGCGTCAGTTGCAGGAAGCTGCAGCGCTGTTGGCGCAGATGTCCGATGAACTTGGCGATGATTCCAGGCTGGATGCCGCCGAGTTCGTGCGTTGGTTGGGCGACGTCGCCGCCGCGACGCCGGCGATGCAGCCAACGGATGACGTGGGCCGCGTTCGCATTCTGGCCGCAGCCAGCGTCCGGGCGCTGGAGATTCCGTATCTATTCGTCGCCGGACTCTCGGAGAAGGCGTTCCCGGCCGCGGCGGGCGAAGGGCGCGTCTACGGAGAAGCGGAATGCCGGCAACTGTGCGATGCCGGCCTGCCGCTCGTCCTTCGTGCCGAGCGTGCGGAAGAGGAGATGCTGCTCTTTTACGAGACGTTCACTCGTGCGCGTCGACGCTTGTATTTGTCCTATCCAGCCATCGACGCCCGAGCACAACCGTTGTCGCCGAGTCCCTATCTAACGGAAGTAGAACGCGCGATGGGAAGCGCGGAGATTCAACGGCATGTGACCGGGAATCTGAGCCCGATGCCGGCACGTGGCGAAGTTTGGAACGAACGCGACTGGCGCGTCGGCGCCGTCGCGGCCGCGGCGTCGGGCGAATTCGGTTCCCTGGAGGCGCTGGCGCGGCAGCCGGCGCTGGCGCCGATGAGCAGTAACCTGCTGGGCGGACTGAACGTCGTGCAGGCTCGGTCGACGCGCGAAGTGTTCGGTGCGTTCGAAGGGATGCTCGAAAGCGGCGCCGTGCAACGGGATTGCGCAGCGCGATTCGGGCCGAAGCGCGTCTGGAGCGCGACCGAGCTGGAGCAATATGGCGAATGCCCGTTTCGGTTCTTTATGCAGCGCGTGCTCAACCTGGCGCCCTTGCCGGAGCCGGAGTTGAAGGCGGACTACCTGACCCGCGGCGCGCGGATGCATTCCGTCTTGGCGGCGTTGCATCGCCACGTGAACGTCATGCACGCGCCGGGCGCTCATCCACAGGTCTTGGATGTCGACAGCTACGCAGAGTTGATTGATCGATTGCTGCTGGATTCGATCGCGGCTGAAGCGCCGGATGATGCTTCGCTCGCGGGCGCGCTCGACGACCTGCAGCGCCGCGAATTGCGGGAATGGTTGGTCGGCTATCGGGAGCAACACCAGCACTACGCAGGCGTGTCGGGGCTCACGACGTCGATGCAGCCGTTGCACTTCGAGGCGGCGTTCGGCATGCGACGGGAGCGCCGCGAAGACGAGCCGGCCCGAGACGACATCTCTGTCGACGAATGTTTAGAACTGCGCCGCGGCGAGGATTCGATTCGCATCGCGGGACGCGTCGACCGCGTCGACGTGGCCGATGTCAACGGCCAACTGGTGTTCAATGTGCTCGATTACAAGACGGGCAAGCATCCCAAGAAGAACGCCGTCGAGTCGGCCGCGGCGTTGCAATTGCCGCTTTACGCGCTCGCGGTCGAGCGGCTGCTGCTCGCGCCGCACGGCGCGGTTCCTTGGCAAATCGGCTATTGGTCGGTCGCCGACAAGGGGTACTCTGGCCACTTGCAATTGGGCACGCAAGCGGGAGCGGGCATCGGCACGACCGACGTTTGGCGTCAGCTTATTGAAACGATCGAAAACCAGGTGTTCGCGCTGGTGCGCGGCTTGCGCCACGCGGAGTTTCCGATGCACAACACCGACAAGCATTGCACCTCACGGTGCGAATTCCACACGACGTGCCGGGTCAATCAAGTTCGCGCGCTGGAGAAAACATGGCAGCCGCCGGCGGAAACACCCTCGGCCTGACCGGGGAGCAACGCGACGCCCTCGACACCCGCGGCGTATCGATTGCGCTGTCGGCGGGGGCCGGTTGCGGCAAGACGTTCGTGCTCACGGAGCGTTTTCTGGCCGAGATCGCGCCGGACGGGCGGGCGGTGCGCTCGGAGCTCAGCGAAGTCGTGGCAATCACCTTCACCGAACGCGCCGCGCGCGAGATGCGCGAACGGATTCGGCAGAAGACTCGCGAACGCCTGCTGAACGCCGAAGACGCCGACGAAGCGGATTTTTGGCTGTCGATCGAGCGGCAACTCGACGCCGCGCGGGTCAGCACGATTCATTCCTTCTGCGTGTCGCTGCTGCGATCGCAAGCGATCGACGCGGGACTTGATCCGCGCTTCGCCGTGCTGGACGAAAAGCAAACCCGCGCGCTGCAGAACGCGATTGTCGAAGATCAACTCCGCAATTTGCTCTCGGCGCGGCATCCGGCCGCGATGGAATTGGTGTTTCAGGTCGGT
The DNA here is from genome assembly GCA_022844585.1 of Pirellulales bacterium. Lineage (GTDB taxonomy): Bacteria > Planctomycetota > Planctomycetia > Pirellulales > JALHLM01 > JALHLM01. Next base: position 6,494 of record JALHLM010000096.1, read on the forward strand.
TTGCGATCCGCCTCGGAGTTGTTGCGACAAGTGCTCGTGGAACGGCATGCGTTTCGGCTCGACGCTTGGCGCGGCATCGGCGCCGACGCGCTGCTCGCCCGTTGGCAGCAATTTTTTGTCGACGTCTATCGCCCGGCGAAGCTGCGCGACTTTCAGGAGCATCACTCGTGGCGGACCGTCGAGCAGTTTGTGCGCGGGACGCCGCCCAGCGATGCGAACCTGCGCGCGCGTTGCGAGCAACTGGTCGAACTTTTCGATCGTTTGCCCACGAGCGAAGAGATCGTGCCGATTCTGTTACAAATCAAGGGACAAGCCGGCGTAAAGGGTGCGAAGAAGAAGCAGGAAGTCAACTGGAGCGTCGACGAGTACGACCGATTCGCCGCCGCGGCAGAGAAACTGCGCAAGCGCATTGACGACAGCCTCAAGGAGCGGAATCGCTGGGATTTTTCGCCCGAGGGTGCGCGGCTGTCCGCGGAACTGGGCGTGCATTTGATCGCGCTCGCGGAAGTCGTCATCGCCGCGTACGACGCCGCGAAGCGCGACGCGGCGGCACTCGATTTTGAGGATTTGCTGATCTTGGCTCGTGACCTACTCACCGGCGACGAGCGCGCGCCGCTTCGGCGGCACGTCGCCGAGCAGATAAGGTTGTTGCTGGTCGACGAGTTCCAGGACACCGACCCATTGCAGGTCGACCTCGTGCGCGCGCTCTGCGACGCGGCGCTCACCGAGGGGAAGCTGTTCTTCGTGGGAGACTTGAAGCAATCGATCTATCGCTTTCGCGGCGCGCAGCCGGATGTGTTCCGCGCGTTGCGCGAGTCGATGCCGGAATCGGGCCGGTTGCCGTTGACGCGCAATTTTCGCAGCCAGCCGGAGATTCTGGCGTTCGTTAATGCGCTGTTTCACGAGGAGCTGGGGCCGGCCTACGAGCCGCTGACTGCCAATCGTCCGCAGGTTACCACGCCGCCGGCCGTGGAGTTCCTGTGGGTGCGCAGCGACGAGGATCCTGAGGAGGAAACGGCCCGCCAGCCCGGTAAAGAAGTGGAGGCGGAGTGGATCTCGCGGCGTCTGCGGGCGATGTTGGATTCCGAAGCGCCGATCGTTTTCACGCACGATGACCACGGCGCCCCGACCGCGCGGGCCGCGCGTCCTGGCGATATCGCGTTGCTGTTCCGCGCGATGACGCATGTCGAACTGTACGAGGCGGCGCTGCGCAAGTACGGCATCGACTACTACGTCGTCGGCGGGCATGCGTTTTACGCGCAGCAAGAAGTATTTGACCTGGTCAACCTGTTGCGCGCGGTGGCGAGTCGCGCGGATGAGTTGAGTCTGGCCGGCGCCTTGCGCAGTCCGTACTTCAGCCTGGCCGATGAGAGCCTGTATTGGCTGGCGCAACATCCGGAGGGACTGCAGGCCGGCTTGTCGCAGAGCGCGGAACGATCCGAATTACATGCGGACGAACAGAAAAAAGTCGCCTTCGCTGCGCGGACGATCGCGACGCTCCGTGAACTTAAGGATCGCGTGCCGATCGCCGCGCTCGTGCAAGAGGCGCTGCGCTTGACCGGCTACGACGCCGTGCTGGCCGCGGAGTTTCTGGGCGAGCGCAAGTTGGCGAATTTGCACAAGCTCATCGATCAGGCGCGCGAGATGGACGCCGCGGGGATTTTCACCCTCGGGGATTTTGTCGCGCAGCTCGCGGAGTTCACGCGGCAGCAACCGAAAGAAGCGCCGGCGGCGACGTTGGCGGAAAACGCCAATGTGGTGCGGCTGATGTCGATTCACCAATCCAAGGGATTGGAGTTCCCGATTGTCGTCGTGCCCGATTTGAATGCCCGCCGGCAAGGCAGCCAGGATCCGATCGCCTTTGATCCGCAACTCGGTCCCTTGGTACGGGCGAAACGCGATACCGGACTCGTTGGATTGGAGATGTGGCGTCTGGTCAACAGCGAAGAAGACCGCGCCGAACGGAGCCGCTTGTTGTACGTGGCGGCCACGCGCGCGGCCGACTATCTGATCCTGTCGAGCGGCGTCAAAGACCTGACGCGTCCCACGGGGCCGTGGTTGGAATTGCTTGCGAAGCGCTTCGATTTGGAGACGGGCGAGCTGCTGGCGGAGTTGCCGGAAGAGTACGATCGGCCGCAGGTGCGCGTGACGATGTCTGAACCGGTCTGCGTGCGCCCGAAGTTGGAGCACCCAGCGCGGCCGGATTGGCAGGCGATCGTGGGATCAATCTCGCCGACCGCGAAAGCGAACGGGATGCGCCTTCCACGGTCCGTGGCCAACGTTGAAGTCGACTATCAAGCCCGACGCCGATTTTCCTTCTCGCGACTCAGCAGCGCGTTGGAACCGCATCCGGACGATACGGTGTTGCTAGAGATCGATGATTCAGCGAAGCATGACGCGCGGGCGCTAGGGCTCTTAGTTCACGCGGTCCTGGAACAACTTGACTTTGCGAGTGGCGAGGCGCCGGAACCGTTGGTCGATTTGTTGGCGTCGCGATTCGTCAAGTCGGACGCCGCGGAGATTCCGCTCGCCAAGGAGATGCTGTCGCGTCTTTCGGCGTCTGGCATTCTGCGGGAACTGGCCGGCGCTCGCGCGTTGTATCGCGAATTGCCGTTCAGTCTGCGTTGGCCGATCGATGCTGCGCCGGAGGATGCGGTCGTGATCGACGGCGTGATCGATTGCCTTTACCAAGATGCCGATGAGCAATGGCATCTACTCGATTTCAAGACTAATCGCGTGAGTGCCGACGGCGTGCCGGCTCTTGCTCAGCGGTATGCGCCACAGCTCCTCCTTTACGCGACCGCCGTGCAACAGGCGATTGGCGTCGAGCCGCGCAGCGCGTCGCTCTATTTCTTGCAGCCCGGCGTACGACACGCCGTCACGTGGGACGCCACAAACAGGGCCGCGGCGCACGCGGGAATTGACGCGGCGATTGCGCGATTGCGTTCGCCGCCGAGCAAATAGGCCGCAAACTGCGCCGCATAGAATCGCCTCCACCGCGCATCGAAAAGGGCGAGCCGCGCGATGACGCAGCTCGCCCCCTCGTGCTCTGCTCTGTTACTGGTTCTACAGGTCGACGGTCAGGCCGGCCGCCTCGGTGAAGCGATCGAACGCGGCGCGGAAGGTCGTGTAGGTGATCGTCTGGACGACGTCGCGCGGGCCGGCCAACTTGACCGCTTCCGCCGCTTGTTCGTCCGTCAACACGACCGGCGACGCGGCCAGGTTCTTGGCGACCGTCAGCAGCGCACGGTCTTTGGCTTCCAGCGTCTGCTGATCGCCGTCGAGGGCCGCGATCTGTTCGTCGGTTTGACCGAGCGACTTCAGGCGGCGGTGCGCGTCGCCGAGCGCGTACCAGGCGCGATCCTGGCGGGCGATGACCCAACTGATCTGGGCCTTGAGGAGCGGGCTGAGATCGCCTTTTTCCTCCGTGGAGCGAATGCTGGCCGCGGTGCGCTGTCCGGCAATGGGAAAATTCGCGAGCAGGCGCATCCACTGCGGGATCGCGCCTTCCGGAGCGGCTTCGCCCATGATTTCGCGGGCCTTGTCTTCGTCGACCAGCGGCAAGCGCGGCTCACGCTTGCGGGCCGCTTCGAGGCGGGTCAGCACTTCGCTCATCGGCTCCAACGCGGGGCGATCGCAAACCGTGGCGCCGTACGAGGAGTTCGCCAAGTCGGTCAACACGACCGGCGCCACCACGGTTTTGGCCTTCTGGAATTTGTCGGAGGTCGGCGTCAGGTAACCGTGCGATTCCGACTTCTGAGCGGCTTGCTGACCGCGACCGAAATTGCCGCCGTTGGCGGATTGCGGTACGCCCGTGCCTTCCTTCCAGCGGTTGATGGAATTGTTTCCGGAGACCGACATCACCATCTCAATGATTTGGGGTCCGGTGTAGAACTCCCGGCAGCGATCAATATCCGCATCTGATAACAGATGCGGTTCCAAGGTTAAGCGGCGCGCCAACGCATAGGCCGCCTGCTCGGCTGGCTTGAAGGCGGACCAATCGGCATCCAGCGCCGCGATTTCGTCTTCCAACATGCCGGCGGCCAGGAGTTTCGATTCCTGATGGCCGAGGCAGTATTGGCAGTTGTTGGCGCGCGAGGCGATCCAGAACAACTGGGTCTTGAACTTGTAGTCAAGCGTTAGCGCAGGGTCTTGTTCCACTTGGACGCGGTTGTTGCCGGAACCGAATCCGCCGCGCGGGCTGCCGGAGAAGTTCAGAGACACCCGCATGTCGCCATCCGGCAGGTAGAGCGCCCGGAGCCGACCTTCGTAGCCGAACGAGCGTGGGTCGGCGGCTTCTTTTTCTTTTTCTTCCGCCGTCAGTTCCGGTAACGGAATGCGGGGCGTCCGTCCTTTCATATCTTCGAGCATTTCTTTCATTTCGGGGCGCGTCACCGGCACCGGGCGCGGCGCATCTGCGGCGTCTTCCGCGCCGGCCGCGCTGGGAAAAAAGAGGAGCGCACAACCGAACGAAGCAAGCGCGTAAGCGAGCCGACTCATGAGGAACCTCTTGGGCGAATGAGATAAGAAGACAAGTTTCGCGAAAATCGCAGAACGTGCGGCGCTACGCGACAAAGCGTCGACGTCCGCATGGTGATGTTCGAAGCATCGTCACGATCGTTCTCGGACGACGCGCGTACGCCACTTGGTCGCACGCGATCGCTAATCCTCCAGTTTCAGTCCCAGCGATTCGGTGAAGCGATCGAACGTAGCCGCGCTGCACGTGATGGCAATAATCTCTGCCACTTCGAAGTCGGAGTAATGGGCCTGTAGGGCGGCTACGTCGGCGTCGGTGATGAGTTGTGGCGACACCGTGAGTTCTTCCGTGAAGGCGAACGCGGCCAACTCGGCGGGCGAGAAATTCGTCGCGTTGGGTGCATCGAGCGCGAATTGCTGATCGGCCGAAACGCCCAGCTCGTTTAAGCGGCGCCGCGCGTCGCCGAGCGCGTACCACGCCCGATCATGGCGCGCCGCAATCCAGGCCAATTGCGCTTTGAGCAACGTCGGAATGCGTCCGACGCGCTGCATCGCCTGGTAGGTCCGAATGTAGCTGGCGCCGCTCGTCGGAAACTGCATGACGGCACGTTGCCAACTGGTGATTGGCTGGTCGGCCAATTCCGCCGGCAGCGACTGCCGGACCTGTTGCTGGTCCAGCAGCGCTACGCGGGGCTCTCTCGTGCGGGCCTGGGACAGGGCCGCTTCCACTTCGCTGCGGGATTCGAGCGGCGGGCGCTTAACCCATTCAGCGGGCAGCACCTCGCTCTCGCGGGCGGAGAATTCTTCCGACGTCGGCGTGTCGATCACGCTGTGTTCTTCTCCGGCACGCGCATCCTGAGGAATCCCGGTCGAATCGGTCCAGCGGTTCGTGCCGTTGTAGCGCGATACGTGGTAGATCATTTCCAGGATTTCGGCGTCGCTGTAATGGTCGCGCAGACCTTCGATGTCGGACGAAGTCACTTCCTGCGGCGCCAGCGTGAGCTTGCGGGCAAAGCCGAAGGCAGCGAACTCCTTGGGATTGAAGGCGCGCCAGTCCGTGTCCAATTGGGCAATCGCGTCATCGTCCAGCCCCGCCAACGCCAGTTTGCGTTCCTGATGGCCGAGGCAGTAATGACAATTGTTGATGCGGCAGGCAATCCAAAAGAGTTCCACGGTGAAGACGTAGTCCAACGTCATCGCTGGGTCACTCGGACCGCGCTGGACGTTGCGACCACGTTGCGTGTTCTGCGTGTTGGGAGTCTGCCATTCGGCGGGCAAAAAATAGGCGCGTGCGCGGCCGTTGTTGACCGTCGATTCTCCCTCTTTCGCCGGCGGCAGCGCCAAGCGCGACTGGCGGTGCTTGAGTTGCTCCAGGGCCGCCTTCATCTCTGGTCGCGTACGCGGCGCGGCCTTGGGCTCTGCATTGACGGGGGCTTCGTCCGCCATGAGGGAGCAAGGCGAAGTCAGAATCAGCGCGAGCCAAAAGGCGCAGGTTCCCCAAGTCTTCATACGGCGATCCAAGCTGGCTGAAAGATAAACGGGCGTGCGAAACGGGCCGTGCAACGGATCTGGTTAGACGTCGTCGCGAATGACCGTCACTTGCGGACTCGTGGTGATGGTGTACGACGCCGTCTGCTTCGTCGCGCGGGCCTTCGGCGCCACGACGACCAGTTCGACGGTGCAGCACAGGTTCGGACCCTGGCTCTTTTCGTTCAGCACCTTATAGCTCGTCAGCTTGTAGCCCTGCGACCAAGTCCAGTCGCCGACGACGATCGCGGGATCGCTGGTCTTCAACGAATCCGGCGTTTGTCCCGACTTCCAGGCCGTGAGCGCTTTTTCCAACGATTGCTTGGCGGCCGCCGGATCCAGGGCCAGCGACCGCGCGTCGGACCCGCCGCAACCGGAGGCGGTAAGCATTGCGCCGACCGCAATCGTCAGCATCCAGGCAGCGCCGCTGAAGTTCATTTGTCGTGAAGTTTTCATGTAGGTTGACTCAATGATGGTGTTCTCAGTGCGCATGCCGAAAAACTAAACGATGGGTGCCACTGGTGGCTTGTCCGCCAGTGGCACCCCACATCAAACTTTTTGCGGGTGTTCTAGAACTCGCCCACGACTTCTTTGCCGTCGCGAGTGCCTAAGCCACGCCAGACCAGCAAGTTGACCGTATCGTTCACGGTGCGAACCGAGCCGTCGCAGAGGACCAAATTCACCATGCCGGGATGGCGACTGCCCGCCGTCGTCATGATGCGGCCAGGCGGGTACATGCAGGAACGCGTGTTGGGCGTCGCCGTATGAAAGTATGCCGTCGTCGAATGATAAGGTTGCAGCCACGGAGCGCCGACATTCGAGTAACCCTGCATCGCCACGTTCGTGGTGTCCGTCGCCATGCACTGCTCCAGGGCTTCATCGGCCGTGGCCGGGTAGGTCCCTGGCTTGAACGTGTCGGATTCCGGCGAAATGATCGCGTTGCTGCCGTCCCCCAGGATTCTTTCCGAAAAGGCGGCCGTGTTCGACGCGCCGTCGCGAATTCTGGCGATCTTCATGAAGCTGTTACGAAAGAAGACGCCGTTAGGAGTCGGCATGCCGTAGTTGGTGGACCCGGACGTTTTGGAGGGCAAGCCCCAGACGATGCCCGTGCCGTGGTTGCTGTAGTAATTAGTGCGGCCACCCAGTTCCTGCGGCAAGCGATCGAGGTCCGACGGGCAAACGTAGGAACTGACCGTGGTCATGCGCGCCCGGTCGTTGAGCGGATCGTTGTAGTTAACGCTGTAGTTCACCAATTTGTGGATCGCGTCCTGTTCCATGAACGGCAACAACCGGGACTGGATCGACAATCCGTCGACGCCATTGCCGGTGCCTCCCGTGGTCACAGTACCCGAGGCGGGAAAGCAGCCGAATGAGCTGTGATAGGTATGCGCCGCCAACCCCATTTGTTTCAGGTTGTTCGTGCAACTGATCCTGCGGGCGGCCTCGCGGGCGACCTGCAAGGCGGGCAACAAGAGGGCGATCAGAATGCCAATAATGGCGATAACCACCAACAATTCGACCAGCGTAAAGCCGCGCTTTGGCCTGACCATGAGCC
>JALHLM010000097.1 GCA_022844585.1 Pirellulales bacterium
GGTGTTCGCGGGCATCACCGATACTTGCGGAATGGGCCTGTTATTGGCGCGGATGCCGTGGAATCGCGTGCCGACGCCGTCATCGGATCCGAGCAAGTCGTGCGACGCGAACTCCGCGGGCGCTTCCTGCTGCCGTTAATTCAGAAAGGGCAAGGCGATGTTACTCAAATACTTTTACGATCCTGCGTTGGCGCAAGCTTCGTACCTGGTCGGTTGTCAGAAAACGGGCGAGGCGATCGTGATCGATCCTGGGCGCGATGTCGAGCCGTACCTGGAAGCGGCCGCCGCGGAAGGGCTGCGCATCGTGGGCGCCGCCGAAACGCATATTCACGCCGACTTCGTCTCCGGTTCCCGGGAATTGGCGGACCGCGTCGGCGCGACGCTCTACTTGTCGGACGAAGGACCGGCCGATTGGAAGTACCAGTTCGCGGATCGGTACTCCTCGCGGCTGCTCAAGAACGGCGACTACTTCTATGCCGGCAAGGTTCGGCTGGGGGTCTTGCACACGCCGGGGCATACGCCGGAGAGCATTTCGTTCGTGTTGACGGACGAAGGGGGCGGCGCGAATGAGCCGATGGGGATTTTCACGGGGGACTTCGTGTTCGTCGGGTCGATCGGCCGACCGGACTTGTTGGAAACGGCCGCAGGCGTGACGGGTAGCGCGGTGCTCGGCGCCAAACAACTTTATCACTCGATGCGCCGTTTTCGCGAACTGCCGGAGCACCTGCAAGTGTGGCCGGCGCACGGCGCTGGCAGCGCTTGCGGCAAGGGGCTGGGAGCGATCCCGTCCAGCACGGTCGGCTATGAGAAGCGATTCAACCCCGCCTTGCAGGTTCAGGATGAGCAGAAGTTCGTCGACTACATTCTGGCCGATCAGCCGGAAACGCCGTTCTATTTCGCGGTGATGAAGCGGGTGAACAAGTTCGGGCCGGAACTGCTGCGGAACTTGCCAGTGCCGGCGGTGCTGTCGCCGAACGAACTGGCGCACATCGCGGCCGAGCATCTGGTGATTGATACTTCCGCGGCCGCGGATTTCGCCCAGGCGCATGTCCCCCGGACGATCAACATTCCGGCGGCCTCGCTCGTGCAGTGGGCGGGCTTCCTGGTGAACTACGACCAACCGACGTTCTTGCTGTCGGAAGCGAGCGACGTGCGTGGAATTCTGCGGAGCCTGCGTTCCATCGGCATCGACCAGGTCGGTGGTTACTTCGACATCACCGCCGCGGGCCGGGCAGGCTTGCGTACGGAATCGTACCCTTCGGCGACTCCTCGCGAGTTGCGCACGAAGATCGAACAGGGCGCGGTGACGCTGCTGGACGTGCGAAGCGCCGTCGAGTTTCAGGAAGGCCATATCGCGGGCGCTCGGCATCGGTTTCTGGGCCGGCTGCCGCGGGACTTGAGCCAGGTGGATCGCGCGAAGCCGGTCGTCGTGCAGTGCCAGGGCGGCGGCCGCTCCGCGATCGCGACGAGCGTGCTGCAGCGCGCCGGTTATGAGGTCACGAATATGCAGGGAGGATATCGCGCCTGGACGGAAGCGGGCTTGCCGACGGTGGCAGGTTGAGCGAAGTACTCGTTGCGCCTGATTGCCGACGCCGAACACCGGAGCGAGATCGCAAATGACAGGACTGGCATTGATCTTCGGAGCGGTGGTAGGACTCTCGCTGGGACTGACCGGCGGCGGCGGCGCGATTTTCGCGGTGCCGCTGCTGGTCTACGGCCTGGCTGTGCCGGCCCGCGAGGCGGTGGGCGTCTCGTTGGCGGCGGTGGGCGCTACGGCGTTTGTGGGTTTTCTGCATCGCCTCCGCGTGCGCGAGGTGGAGCTGCGAACAGGGATGTTATTCGCGGTCGCCGGCATGCTCGGGGCTCCGCTCGGCGCGCAACTGTCCGAACTTATTCCAGACGCCTTGCTACTGTCGTTGTTCGCCGGGCTGATGGGAATCGTCGCCACGCGGCTTTGGCGACAAGCCGGCAGATCGGCGTGCGGCGTTAATACATGTCCGACGAAGGATCAAGCCTCCGGTCCCACGTGCCAGCGGGACGAAACGGGCACGTTAGTGTTGACGTCGCGTTGTGCTGTCCTGCTTGTTCTGGTGGGCGTGGCTACCGGGGTGTTGTCTGGCCTGTTCGGCGTTGGGGGCGGGTTCGTGATCGTGCCGGCGCTGGTGTTGTTTAGCGGCATGGCGATTCATCGCGCGGTGGGTACCTCGTTGATGGTGATCACGCTGGTTAGCGCGTCGGGCGTGGCGACGCACGTCTGGTCTGGCCGCGACATCCCGGTGGCAGTGACCGCGCTCTTCGTCGTTGGCGGCGTGGCGGGAATGTTCGCCGGGCAGGCGCTCGGGCGACGCTTGTCCGGCCCCAGGTTGCAACGCACGTTCGCCGTGGCGATGCTATTGGTGGCCGTCTTCATCATCACTCGCAATGTCATCGCTTGAGCCAGACACACTATCGAAACGTCTCCGACGTCGATCGACACTTACCCCTGATTCGTGAAGGCTTCTCATGCGCCGCTTGTCTTGGCAGCTGGCAGTTGCGGTTCTGTTTTTGCACTACGCCGGTCCGTCGCGGGCCCAGGAGCAGAGCGTCAAGCCCGGCATCAATGACACGTTCCGCGATCCGAATGTGCAGGAGTTCGAGGGACGGTTCGAGGTGGAAAGCCGCGAGGTGTTTGCGCGACGCCAGGAAATCGTCGCGGCGTGCCGGATTCGATCAGGCGAAACGGTGGCTGACATCGGCGCCGGAACGGGCCTATTCACGCGGATGTTTGCGGAAGCTGTGGGTGATGACGGACGCGTGATCGCGGTCGATATCTCGCAGAAATTCCTCGATCATATTGCGGATGCGAGTCGCGCGGCCGGTCAGGCAAACGTCGAGACGTTGCTCTGTGAGGCAGACTCAACGGCGCTGCCGCCCGATACGGTCGATATGGCGTTCATTTGCGATACGTACCACCACTTCGAGTTTCCGCAGAAGACGCTGGCTTCCCTGCATAAGGCGCTCAAGTCAGGCGGGCGCGTGGTGCTGGTGGATTTTCAGCGCGTCGAAGGGACCAGTACGGATTGGGTGCTGAATCACGTCCGTGCGGGCCAAGAAGTGTTCGAGGCCGAGATCGTTCAGGCTGGCTTTAAGAAAGTGCGCGAGGAGCCGGACATCTTGAAGGAGAATTATCTCGTGGTCTTTGAGAAACCGACGTCGTCCGACGGCGATGCTCGGCCCTAGCGCCCAGTTCGACAACGTCGCGCCGGCTAGCGGGGCGAGGTAAGTTCTTTGAACATGTCGTAGACCTGCTGATCGTCCGCGGGGCCGTCGAAGCGAAACGGGAAGTGCTGGTTGACCGCTTCGTTCATGTAGCCCCACGATGCGCCGTGCTTGACGGTCTGGCGCGCGGCCGCCGCTCCGGCCGCACCGGTCTTGTCGTCCTCGTTGCACACAATTGGTTTGCCGAAGCGGCGTAGCGCTTCGATGCGCCCTGGAATGGCGTCGACGGACGTGCCGTTGAAATGGATCAACAAGAAATCCGCGGCGTTCGCCACTTCCTCGGCACATTCGCCGTCTCCCATGCCGCTCGTGGACGCGAGCAGTTCGGGATGGACTCGTTTGGCGATTCCGATCAGCTCCAGCTGCCCGCCGGGCGATCTCAGTAAAGCATGATCGAAACCGTCGTGAGGGAACTCGTTGGCGAGCTCCAGGACGACGTTTGTGAAGCCGGAACCTTTGATCCATTGGGCGACGTTAGCGACACCAGCGCGGATCGCGGCTTCGTCCTGTAGGTGCTGATCCTGCCGCTGGTAGAAGCCGCCGAGGATTACGACCGCTCCGGCTTCGTCGCAGGCTTCGATGATTTGCCGCACGCGTTCCATGTATGACGAGCGCAGACTGCCGTCGACGCGGAAGGCCGTGTTCACGGCGCCTTCGTAACCTGGCATGCCGCCTTGGAGATTCAAGGTGAACCCTCGCACGCCGGCCGCGACATAGTTCGGAATCGCGGCCACAAAACGGGCGGTATTCGCCGGGGCGTCAAAGTCCGGCCGATTGGCGTCCTCATACGTGGCGTTGACCATCCGCACGTTCATCAAGCGGCCTTCGGCCGGTGAACCCTGATGGATGGGCTGGCCGTTGATCAGCCAACGGTCGCCCTCGATGGCGACGCGCGTGCGGCGCTCCATGGCGCCGCGAATGATCCGCGCCGCCTGGTTGATGCCGGAAGATGGATTGCCCGGGCTCGCGTCGTGGTCGGAAATCGGCGAATCGTTCCAGGCGACGATGAGATCGAAGCTTGGAAAGATCCACAAGGCGCGTTGCCCGCCGTGGCCGAAGGCGCCGTAGGCGTCGGACGGTGCGTCGACGTAGAGCCGCTGTGCCGCCGTGTCGGTGCGATTCACCCACCAATTGAAGGTGTAAACGCCGGGGCCGATCGGCGCTTGGTTTTTTCCGCCTCCCAGGGAGCGTTGACCGGGCAACATCTCGGCTTCATGTCCCGCAGAGCGTGGCAACGTGGCCGGGATCGGGCTGGCGATGGCGGATTCGATTAGTTCCGGGCTCAAGACCTGTCGATCTTTCCAGCGACCTTGGCGAAGGTAAAGCAAGCCGAAGCGCGCCAGGTCTCGCACCGAGATCGCCAGGCGTCCGGCGCGTTCTTGTCGGTTGAAGGCGTCGAAGGTGTAGCGGTCTTGAAAGCCGAGCACGTCCCCCAATTGCTGACGCAAAACCTCGGTGCCGTCTTGGCGGTACACCTGGTTCATCAGCGAATCGTAATACAGCGCCAAGGCGAAATCGTTGTACGCATAGGCGTCGCCGGGAGCATCCTTGAGACCATAGCCCGAGGTCTGTGAGGCGAGATGTCGCCAGGTGATGCGCGCGTCTTTGCCGTTATTAAGATCCCGCAACCGCGGCTCCACCTTGGCGAGCGGTTCATCCACGCTTGTCAGACTCCCATCCTGCACCGCCATTAAGAGCAGCGTGCTGATGATGGGTTTCACGGCCGAGGCGATATCGCCGGACTCGGACTGGTCGCCCCAGGTATGGACGAGATAGCCATGTCGGACGACACAACCGCGGCCGCCCACGTGCTTCGCAAGCGCCTCAAGATCGGCCGTGACCAGTCCAACTTCGGCTGGCGTGCGCGTTTCCCACGATACGCCCGGGAATACATCGGTGGGAGACTCCGCCGCGACGCTGGTCGTGCAGAACATCATGGCCCAGGCCAAGCCGGCCAACAATGCATTCAGCCGCGATCCCAAAGTAAATGCGTCCATCAACGACGTCGCGATCACGAGCGATCCTTCAGTTTGATCCGGTAGAGCCCGTATTTGCCGTTGGGCATTTCGCCGGTGATGTAGAGCGTGCTTGATCGCTTACCGCGGCCGAACTCGCAGTTGGTGGGCGGCGCTGGCAACGGGATCAGCGCGAGCGGCTTGCCCTCGGGACTGAAGACATAAATCGCCGACTCGCCGCCTTTGCCGGCGGCGGCAAAAACTTCTCCCTGGGCGTTGACGGTCATGCCGTCGATGCCGCGGCGGGCTTCGCCGAAATCGAAGAGGACCTTCTTGTCCTTGAGCGTACCGTCGTCGTTGACCTTGAAGGCCAGCAGTTGTTGATTGCCCTCCGGCGCGGCGTCGGCGACGTAAACGGTCTTCTGGTCGGGACTGACGACGATGCCGTTGGGCTTTTGCACGTCCTTCGTGGCGATGTTCAGCTTGTCGCCCGCGCCGATGACGTACACCGCCTCGAAATCCAGTTCGCGTTCTTCATCGCCGACGTAGCGGGGGTCGGTGAAGTAGACGCGTCCTTGCTCGTCGACGGCGACGTCGTTGGGACTGTTGAGTCGCTTGCCGTCGTACTTGTCGGCCAGCGTGCGTACGGTGCCGTCGGCCTCCGAGATCGACACGCGACGTCCGCCACCGACGGCGCCCTCGGCGGCGATGAGGCGGCGCTTGGCGTCGAAAATCAGCCCGTTGGCCTGGCCGCTCGGTTCACGATACGTTTCGACTTTGCCGGTTTTAGGAACGTATCGCAGGATGCGATTGCCGACTTCGGAGTTGATCTTGATGTCGGAAAACAAGATCGTGCCGTCCTCGTCGGCGACCGGCCCTTCGGTGAAACCGCCTTCCTGCCAGAGGATTTCCAGTTCGGCGTTCTCCGGCACGATATCGGCCTGCGCGGTGGCGCGGAAGAACTCGAAGGGGGATTGGGCGGCGGCTTGCTGTTCGCTGGCCAATGCCACGGCGGCGATGGCGCCAAGGAGGAGTGTCAGCTTCGATTTCATGGTTCACGCCGTGGGGAAGTGAGATTGGCTGGATTCAGGATATCGTGCGGCGCATCGGGAGCAAGCGACGGGCGTGCGCCTAGCGTCCAACTCCTGTTTCGTACCCGCTTGCCGGGCGTCTGTCGGCGGCGTTACATTATGGGCCGGTTCGGTTTACGTTGATCGCCCCCCACTGATGACGACTGCCCGCGGGTCTGGTTTGGCTCCGGCGGTCGCGTCGAGAATTGATATCGTGTGCCCATGAAAGCCATCGCCGTTCGTCCTGGAAAGAAAAACAGCGTCCATCTGGCCGATCTGCCGAAGCCCAAGCTGGACGACGTGCCGGGCGGCCGCGGCGTGCTGATCCGCGTCTTGAAAGTCGGCGTCGACGCCACGGACAAAGAAATCAACGACGCGCAGTACGGGAATTCCCCTCCCGGCTACGACTTTCTCGTACTGGGGCATGAGTTCTTCGGCATAGTGGATTCCGTCGGGCCGAACGTGCGCAATGTGAAACCCGGCGATTACGTGACCGCCACGGTGCGGCGGCCCGGCGGGTCGATCTACGACAAGATCGGCACGTCCGATATGACCAGCGAAGAGACGTACTACGAGCGCGGCATCAACCTGTTGCACGGCTACCTGACGGAGTACATCGTCGACGACTGCGAATTCATCGTCCAGATGCCGGTCGGGCTCAAGCACCTGCATGTGCTGGCCGAGCCGATGAGCTGCGCCGCCAAGGCGGTCCAGCAGGCGTTCGAAGTACAGCGACGTCTGCGGGTCTGGCGGCCGCGCGTCGCCTATGTGCTCGGCGCCGGGCAGATCGGGTTGCTCACGACTTTGATTCTGCGACTGCGGAATCTGGAAGTTTATACCATCGCCCGGGGCGAAGCGCCGAACCTGAAATCGGAGATCGTCACCGGACTGGGGTCCAATTACGTCAGCACCAAACAGAAATCGATCAAGCAGCTTTCCGAGGAAGTTGGCAAGGCGGACTTGATCATCGACGCGACCGGCTCCAGCGCCATCGCCTTCGGCGCGATGGAAGTGCTCGGCCACAACGGCGTGCTGGTGTGGACGAGCATCACCGGGGGCCGTAACCACGTCGAAGTGCCCGGCGACAAGGTGAACCTCGACTGGGTGCTCGGCAACAAGTTGCTCGTGGGGAGCGTGAACGCCAACCGCGATCACTTCGAAATGGGCATCCGCGACCTGGCTGTCGGCGAAGTCACTTGGCCGGGCGTAATCAAGAAGATCCTCACGACGCCCGTCCGCGGCCTGGACAACTACCAGGAAATGATGCGACTGCTGGTGGAAGACCAGAGTGCGCTTAAGGTTTATGTGGATGTTGCGGAGGGGTAGTTCGAATTTCCCGCGCTCGCTTGTCCGCGCGGCGCGTCAGCCGCACTAGCGATGCGCAGAGCACCTCGAGTTCCGGCGGCTCTGGCCCGCGGGGGATGGCGATCAAGTCCAGACCCGACGGCAGCTCGTGGCGCGTCAGGCGGTAGGCTTCGCGCAGGCGGCGTTTCCAGCGATTGCGGTGGACGGCGTTGCCGACTTTGCGCGAGACGGACAGGCCCAGGCGCGTTTGCGGCAACTCGTTCGGGCGCGCGTAGAGGATCAATACTTGATCTGAGATGCTGCGGCGATGGCGGTAGACGCGATCGAAGTCGGCCGGGTGGCGCAAGCGCGCTTCCTTCGGCAGCTTTTGTCGCACTTCTTCCGGGTTAGATCGGGGTGTCGTCACGCGCGTCTGGCCTGGGCGAGAGTGGCTGGCGATGCCAGCGATCGTCGACCGGTTTCGTGGGTGTTACTCCTGCGCGGCTCAATCGGCGTACGTAGCGCCCGCCGAGCTTGATGCAAAGGATCATCGTCAGACCGATTAACACCAAAGCCAGGAGCGCCATCAACACGCTGGCTCGGGTGAGCGGCGGCAAACGCTCGATCAATTGTCCACACAAGAAGTATGCCACCACGCATTGTCCGGCGAGGTTTACCACCGCAGATCGGCCCGCGGGTTCGGCGTTGGCTGGTGCTGCTCCAGTCGTCGAATGAGTTCCGCGCTCTCTTCGTCGAACTTTTCCGGGAGGACGATCTGGAGTTCTGCGAAGAGATCGCCGGGCTCTTGATTCTTCAGCCGGAGGCCGTGTCCCTTGAGCCGCAGCTTTCGGCCGCTGGATGAGCCGGGCGGGATGCGCAGCGCGACGACGCCCCAGGGGGTCGGTACGTCGACTTTACCGCCGAGCGCGGCTTCCGCGAGTGTGATCGGCACGCGGACATTGAGATGCTGGCCTCGCCGCACGAAGCTCGGGTGCGGGGCGACGCGAATGCGGATGAAGATATCGCCTGGCTCGCCTCCGCCGGGGCCGGGTTCACCTTGACCGCGGACGCGTACCTTCTTGCCTTCTTCGATGCCGGCCGGAATCTTGACCGTGATGGTTTCCGTCCGACCGTCATAACGGCGGAGCGCAATCTGGGCTTCGCCGCCGGTCACGGACGTGGCGAAGGGGACTTCCAGCTCGGTTTCGAGATCGCCGCCGCGGACTGGCTCCGGCGCGCGACGACTTTTCTTGTTCGCCCGGCGAAACTGGTTGAAGATGTCGCCGAAGCCGCCGGACGGGTCCTGGCCGTAGCTGTCGCCGAAGAGTTGGGAGATATCGATCTCTTCGAACGAGCCGCCGCCTGGCTGCCCGCCGGGCCAAGGGGCTGCCCCGGGCCGTGGACCTGGGCCAGCGCCCATCTGTTCGAAGGAATTGCCGTAGCGATCGTACATCTCGCGTTTCGAGGTGTCGTTCAGTACCTCGAACGCCTTTTGCACGGCCTGGAACTTCTTTTTGGCGGTTTTGTCGTCAGGATGCAGGTCCGGGTGATACTTGCGGGCCATCTCCCGGTAGGCCTTTTGAATATCGGCCTGCGAGGCGTCCCGTTTGACTCCCAGCGTCTCGTAGTGGTCCTCGGCCATCGTGTCGCAATTACGTTATAGGGTGGATCAGGGCGGGCATGGCCGCCGGGGGCCATTTTAAGGATACCACGCGGCACGATACAACGGCCGCGCTCCAGAAGGTTGCACCACGGAGGCACAGAGGCACGGAGGCACGGAGAGGGAGAACCTTTTTGAACCGCGGAGGCGCTGAGACGCAGAGGAGGAGAGGGGAGAGGGGAGAGGGGAACGCGGGAGTGGTTGAGAGTTTGAAGTTTTCAGTGTTCAGTTTTCAGTGCTTAGCAACTGAGTAATTCGACATGCAAAGTTCGCAATGAATCCTCTCAGTCGTTGCGCACACACACACACACACTCTCTCTCTCTCTCTCTCTGCGTCTCAGCGCCTCCGCGGTTCAAGAGGTCCTTTCCTCTCCGTGGTGAATCATTAAGCGATCCGCTTTTGGAAACGCAGCGTGGCGGCGGTGAAGATTACTACGGCGAAGACGGCCAGGACGGTCGTGGGGTACCAGAGTTGATAGAACTGGGTGCCGCGGAGGATGACGCCGCGGAGGATTTCGATGTAGTAGGTGACCGGGACCAGGCAGGAGATCGCATAAATCGGGAGCGGCATCTGCGCTCGTGGGAAGACGAATCCGCTCAGTAAGATCGACGGCAACATGATCAGCATGCCGAGTTGGCTGGCTTCGGCCTGGTTGTTGGCGAGGGTGGAGATCAAGATGCCCAGGCCCAGGCTCGGGACTAGGAACAGGGCCGACAGGCTCAGCAATACGAACTTGCTGCCGACGATGGGCACGCCGAAGACAAAGACCATCAGGGTCAACACCAGCAAAGTGACGATGGATCCGATCAGCGCGAATGGGATCACTTTGCCCAATACTAGCGCCCAACGCGAGACGGGCGTGACCATCAGTTGTTCCATCGTGCCGCGCTCGCGTTCGCGGACGATACTGAAGGCGGTCAGGAAGACCGTGGTGAGTTGCAGGATGATCCCCACCAGCCCCGGGACGAAGAAGTTCGACGTTTCCATGTTTTCGTTGAACAGCACGCGCGGGCGCAGATCGATGCGCTGCGGCGCGAGGGTCATGGCGTCCTGCGTCTGAATCGCCACGTCGACGGCTATCCCGTTCGCGGCGGAGAGCGCCTGATTCGCGACGGTGTTGTCGGAACCGTCGATGAGCACCTGCACCTGGGCGGGGCGGCCGTTAAGGCGATCCTCCGAGAACTTGGGCGGAATGATCAGCCCGACTTTGGCGCGGCCAGCGACGATTGCTTCGCGGACGCCTGCGGCGTCGCTGGCTTCTTCGACGAACTGAAAGACGTCGGTCGATTCGAACCGGGCGATGAACTCCCGGCTCGCTGCGCGGCGATCGGCATTAAACACAATGCTCGGCACGTCGCGGACTTCGGTGTCGATCGCGTAACCGAACAGAATCAACTGGATGACCGGAATCACGAACACGAATTTCGTGGCTGGATCGCGCCGGACCTGAATCAGCTCCTTGTAGACCACCGCCTTGAAGCCGTTGAGCATGACGCGTCCTGTTCATGACCGGAGTGAAGTGCGTAGCTTAGCGTGCGAGCGGCCCTATTTGCGAGCCGTTGCAACTGACCTTGACCGCGCGGCCTAGCTTCGCCAAACTCCCGCGCCATGGGGATTCTCGCGCGCCATGTCGTTTTCGAGCTGCTCAAGGTGTTTTGCCTGGTGCTGACGGCGATGACGGCGATGTTGATGATCTTTGGCATCGCCAAAGAGGCCGTCGACCAGGGGCTGGGGCTTAACCAGGTTGCCCGAATTCTCCCATTTTTCTTGCCGGAAGCCCTCAAAATCACGGTGCCGGGGACGATTCTGTTCGCGGCCTGCAGCGTTTACGGGCGGATGGCGGCCTCGAACGAGATCGTGGCCCTCAAATCGCTCGGCGTGAGTCCCAAGGTGATCATGGTGCCCGGGATGGTGATTGGGTTCATCCTGAGCCTGGGCACGGTCTGGATCAACGATATCGCTGTCTCCTGGGGCCTCAACGGCATCCAGCGCGTGGTGATTGAAGCGGCCGAGGAAATCGCCTACGGGATGCTGAAACGCGAGGGGAGCTACAGTACGCGGAGCCTGTCGATCGTGGTGCAGGGGGTTGAAGGGCGACGGCTGTTGCACCCCATTGTGACATTCCAGGCCAATGGCAAAACGCCGCCCATCACCATCATGGCGGAATGGGCCGAGCTGAACTCGAATCTGGAAGGCGACGCCAAGTCGCTGCGGATTATTCTGCACAACGGCGAAGTGAGTGTTGACGGCGAGGGGAGTTACCTGTTCCCCGGCACCGAAGTGAGCGAAATTCCGCTCGGCGATTTCAGCCGCGAAAAAGAAAAGTCCGGGCACCCGGCGCAGTTGCCGCTGCATCGCATTCCGGACCGGATTGCCGAGCAAGAGCAATTGATGGAATTGTTCGAGCACGAGCGGGCGTCCAAGGCCGGGTTCCAAATGTTGACCGGCGATTTCGCCGGGCTGGCGAATCCGTCCTGGGGTGTGGACCATGAATACCGCCGGTATCTCAGCGGCGAACTCGCGCGTTTGAAAACCGAGCCGCATCGACGCTGGTCGAACGGGTTTAGTTGCCTGTGCTTCGTGCTGGTCGGCATGACGCTGTCGATCCGCTGGGCGCACGGCGAATTGCTCAGCAACTTCTTCGCCTGCTTTTTGCCGGTGTTGATCGTCTACTACCCGCTGCTGGCCTTCGGCGTGAACAACGCGAAGGAAGGCGCCCTGCCGCCGTATATCGTGTGGAGCGGCAACGTCCTGTTCCTGGGCATTGGGTGGTGGCTGTGGCGGCGTGTGATTCGGTATTAGGTGTCCCCGTAAATGGAACAACACTAGCCCGACGCTCAAGCGAGGGGGCGTAAGCGGCGGGATCTGAGTAAACGTCGTACTCAATTCCGCGGTTGCTCCCCCTCGCTTGCGCGTCGGGCTAGTGTGGCGCGTTTTGATAGAGCAGTCCCCCGATCGTCGCGAAACTCCTTTACTCCTTTACTCCTTTACTCCTTTACTCCTTTACTCCTTTACTCCTTTACTCCTTTACTCCTTTACTCCTTTACTCCTTTACTCCTTTACTCCTCGCCCATGCCCTCTCTCGCTCACACCGCTGTGCTGCCGCGTCGGAGCCGTTGGATCAAGTCCCGCGGCACGATTGGGTTGCTGATTTTGGCGCCGTTTTTGGCGTTGTCGGTTACTTCCGCGCCTGTTTGGACGGACGCGGCGTGGTTGCGTTGGCCGGTGGAGTTTGCCGCTTGGCCTTGCTTTGTCACGGGCGTGGCGTTTCGGTTTTGGGCCGCGGCTTACATCGGCGGGCGGAAGGGGCAGGCGATTTCCACGGAAGGGCCATACTCGGTTTGTCGCAACCCGCTCTATTTTGGCACGTTTTTGATGCTCGTGGCGTTCACGCTGCTGCTGCAGAGCCTGACGTTCATGCTTGGCGCGCTGGCGGCGTCGGCCGTATACCTTGGCATGACGATCTTCGATGAGGAGCGACGGCTCGCGCACAAATTTGGGCCCGCATACCTGGTCTATTGCCGGGAAACGCCGCGATTCTTTCCGCGGCCGTGGTTGCTGCATACGCCGGAACGGGTCGAGGTGAATGTGCCGGCGCTGGCCCGGGAGTGCCGGAGCGCGGCGCTGTACCTCTGGATTCCGGTCGCCGGGCGATTGCTGGAGCAGGTTCGCGAAAGCCGCGTGTTGCCGGCGATGTTCGATTTGCCGTAACGGCATTTCGCCGCCAACTCGTAGCAATCGCCATTTCGCGGCGTTAACCTATTCGCATGGTTTCCGCGCTCCACGGTTCTGCGAATCGGTGCTCCATGCGATTTCTTGCTGTCGCGACGGCGTTCTTAGTCCTGGTAGCTACTGCCAAGCTGTTGCCCGCCGCGGAGCCGGCTAACGAACTGCCGGGCGATCGCATGCTGGCCAATTATTTTCGCGCGGAGACCGCGCGGTTGGCTGGCGGCGAGTTGCAGGGGATCAACACTGTAGAGGAATGGCGGCGCCGGCAGCCGATCTTGCGGCGGCAGTTGTTGGAGATGCTCGGGCTCGATCCACTGCCAGAACGCACAGAGTTGCATGCGACGGTTACGGGCGTCGTGCAGGGGGACGGGTTTCGTGTCGAGAAGTTGCATTTTCAATCGCGGCCGCAGTTGTACGTGACGGCGAATTTGTATTTGCCGGACAAGATCGAACGCCCGTTGCCGACGATTCTGTATGTCTGCGGGCACAGCGAAGTGAAAAAAGGGGATGTCAGCTTTGGGAATAAAGTTGGCTACCAACATCACGGGGCCTGGTTCGCGCGGCATGGCTATGTGTGCCTGGTGCTCGATACGCTGCAGCTGGGCGAAATCCCAGGCATGCATCATGGGCTGTATCGCTACGATCAATGGCAATGGCTCAACTACGGCTATACGCCGGCGGGCGTGGAGGCCTGGAACTGCGTCCGCGCGCTGGATTACCTGGAGACGCGGCCCGAGGTTGACGCGACGAAATTCGGCGTCACCGGGCGCAGCGGCGGCGGGGCGTATAGCTGGTGGATCACGGCGATCGACGACCGAATCCGCGCCTCCGTGCCCGTGGCCGGCATCACCGATCTAGAGGATCACGTAGTGAACGGTTGCGTCGAGGGCCATTGTGACTGCATGTACTTCGTCAACACGTACGGCTGGGACTATGCCACGGTGGCGGCGTTGGCCGCGCCGCGCAACTTGCTGATCGCGAATACGGATCGCGATTCGATTTTCCCGCTCGACGGCGTCATGCGGATTCACAACCGCGTCAGGGAAATCTACAAGCTCGAAGACGCTTTGGAGTCGTTTGGCGTCGTC